>JAHLWH010000018.1 GCA_019058015.1 Promethearchaeota archaeon
ATCATAACATCTGATTCCCACCCAACACATCCATAATTAGCAGCTAATTCTGCAGCTTCAATTGTATTTTCCGGGGCAAGATGAGACGCCCCTCGATGAGCAACAATACCAGGTTTAGGAGGTAAAGGACCTTCAATAACATTTGCAGGTACATATAAAAAAGGCAGACTAAAGATAAATCCATAAGCCGTGATAAAACAAATTAAAATCAAAATGGATTTAGGTTGTCTTATTGATGTCTTTATTATTGAAATAATTGGGTCTAGAATAATTATTACACCAATAGCAACTCCAATAAAAATTAATATATTTATAGTCTCAAAAAGATGAGATACTATTGCAGCTTCCTCGCCGAATAGATTTAACATTATAAATAAAAGTGCATTAAAAATAACAATAAGAATTATTGCAATAATTTTATGAACTATATGAGGATCAATTCTATTTATTGTAAATATATTTTTAAGATTGATTATTAATAAAACAGCAGAATATACTAGTGGAATTCCAATGATAATCAAAAAAATTAGAACATAATTTGCTTTGAATCCTATGAAATCTCCAAGATATTCATTAAATTCTGCCCAAAGCGGTTCTATCGCAATAAGAATCATTTCAAAAATAAATAGACTAACAAAAGCTATTATGAAAACTAAAAGCCATTTTTTACCTTGTTTTCTATAAAATGATTCATACCAAGGCATAATAACTAAATATTCACTTCAATAATTAATAAAAATTTAGTTATGATTATTCGATTTTCTTATTTTTTTATGTTTTAAAATTTGACCATTTAAAACGCCTAAATGCTCTCCTTTTGCAACAGTGATTTTACCGTTTACAATGACATAATCAATACCCTCGGGATATTGACGACCATTTTCATATGTCGAATTATCTCTAATTGTTTGAGGGTCAAAAATAACTAAATCGGCTTTATAATTTTTTTTGACTATTCCTCTATCTCTAAGTCCCAAAATGCCTGCGGGTAAAGAAGTCATTTTCCGAATAGACTCTTCTAAAGATACAATTTGCTTCTCTCTAACATATCTTGATAAGATTCTAGGAAAGGTACCATAAGAACGGGGATGGGTATTTCCTTCAATAACTAAAAATCCATCAGAACCTACACAAACAAAATCTTGTTTAAATAATGATAAAATACTTTTCTCCTCACTCATCTGCCTCATGGAGATCATTATGGAGCCTTCTTCATCTCTAATGAAATCTAATACAGCATCATAAAATGATCTTTTTGGATAAAGAATTTTTAGTCCTTCGCCTAAATATTTTCCTTCAATATGATGGTTTTTTAAAACACTAATAATTCTTATGTCTTTCTTGAAAGAGGAAAAAATTAGTTTTTTCATTAAGAGTTTTGGAATAATCCGAATAATGAAAGGAAGATCTGATAAAAAAGTCGAGAATATCATATTTAGGATTTCTGTAACAATTTTTTTCCTTGACTCTGAATTGGTTAAATTTTGTACAAAATCATCATAAACCCAAGGGTTAAGTAGAATGCCTGATAAGCTGGTTGAAGATTCTTCATAAGGATATAAATCTGCATGAAGAAAAATTCCTTATTCTTTAGCATTTTTAATCAGTTTTATGATATCAGAAGTTAATTTCCATGCATATTTACCTATAGTTTTTAAATGAGAAATATGGGCACGAATATTCGAATTTTTGGCAATCTCTATAACCTCTCTAATTCCTAGTTCCATTATCCTTGTTCCTTCATTTCTCATATGTGTATCATATAAACCTCCATAATTATTTACAACCTTACAAAGTTCAATAATTTCATATGTTGGTGTGATTGAACCCGGAGGATAAACCAATCCCGTAGATAAACCAAAGGCGCCCATTTCCATTTCCTTTTTTACTATTTTTTTCATTTCCTCCAGTTCTTCTGATGTAGCTGGATGATCTTCCAATCCTAAAATGCAAACTCTTACATTTCCGTGGGGTATAAAAAAAACAAGATTCGTTGAAACGCCTTTTTTCTTGAGTGCTTCCATATAATCTTGAAGGGAATCATATAATTGTGATGCTGATGAACCAAAAGCCTTAGATATAAAGTTAGAATAATATTTTCGAACTTTTTCATTTGCGGGTGCTCGCCCAATTCCACACATCCCTACTACAAGTGTTGTAACACCCTGCATTATGGAGGCTTCTGCTTTATTTACTTCTAATATAGTTAAATCAGCATGAGAATGCATGTCAATAAACCCGGGTGCAATTATTTTATTTGAAACATCAATTATATCATATCCATCTCCCTCTAAATTTGAACCAATCTTTAGAATTTTATTATCTTTTATTGCAATATCGGATTTATACCTTGAAGAACCAGTTCCGTCAATTATCCATCCATTTTTTAGTAGAATTTCCATTAATTCTTTACCTTAATACTCTTATCATCAATAAAAACGGTTGATTATATTTTGAATTAATTAAACGATCTTAATTTTTATTAATTATTTTCGATATCTTAAGATTTTTTTAGGTAAGAATTAATATTTATGTTAGTAAATTGATGTTTGAAAGATATGAATCCCGTTTTGAAGCGGGAATTATTTTAACGAAATTCATAGAAAAGTTAAATCCAGAATTAAACGATTCAATTAGAGAAAATTCCAAGAATTATTTTTGTTTTTGTATTCCAAATGGCGGAGTACCGGTTGCTGAAGGGTTTTGTAGTGAATTCAATATATCATATGATTTATTAATTGTAAGAAAAGTTAAGATACCGTATAATCCAGAGGCAGGATTTGGTTCAGTTACAACAGATGGAACTGTCCTATTAAACGATTATCTGTTATCTCATTTAGGATTAAATAAGGCAGAAATAAGTAAATCAATAGAAATAACTAAACAAGAGATCCAAAACAGGTTAGAGTTTTATAATATTTCTTTAGATTTAGAAAATAGATATTCTCATATTAAAAATAAAACACTTTTTGTCATTGATGATGGATTAGCTTCTGGTTTTACGATGTTAGCTGCTATAAAAATGTTGAAGAAGTATAATCCAGCGTCTATTTATGTTCCCGTACCAACAGCATCGAAAAGTGCAGAGAAATTAATAATAAATGAGGTTGATGGTCTGTTTTGTCCTAATATACCAAATACATGGCATTTTGCCGTTGCAAATGCATATAAATATTGGTATGATGTACCTGAGAAAGAAGTGAAAGAGATCCTTTCTAGATCTAAATTTTACCTAAAGTAATTTATAAAAAAAATCGGGTATAACCATAAATTAATTTTTTTTGAATTTTAATAATTTATGTATTAAATATAGAAATTTATCAATTTTCTTTAAAGTGCATTTGCTTTAAATATTAATATTTACTTATCATAATGTGAATTATGACGAAATGGTAAGGTTTCTAAAAAATTCGTTTAAAGGATTTCCCCATTTAATACAAACTACTAAAAAAATAAAGAATATATATTATAAAATAAAAGTTAAAAAATCATTTAACCCACAAGATATTTAAATTTATATAAGTCATTAACCTCCAATTTAATTAAAAAAGAAACTTCAAGAATGATATATTTAAATAGTTAAATATAGAAAATTTTCATTAATAGATAAGACAAAACGCGAATTTCAATTGGATATTTTTTATTATGAAAGAATTTAAGGTTAATAAGTACATCACTCTAAAATTGGAAAATGGCCAGACAGTAATCTATGTTAATGGTGAGTGGTTTTATCAATGCAAATTTTTATTACTAAATATTCCCGTTGATGAAATTAAATCATTTGACGAAATTGAGTCAATTGACGAGGCTGTAGAAAAATTAGACAAATCTTTGGAGGGAACGTGCGATAGTATTATAATTCCTCCAGAAGTTGAATTTTGGGGACATTGTTCAAATTTACAAGTATGGTATGAAAATGGTTACAACACAAGATTGTTGCATAGAAACATAGCTTTTCCGTTATTAAGAAAGCTAGCAAAAGCCAATGATCCTGTTGCAAAGAAAGTATTTAATGAAGAGGTTGCTAAAAGGCTAAAGAGCGGTTACCCTTCAGTAGTGGAATATTTGGTATCAAACGGATATATTGAGTACGAGATCAACGAGTACATAACTCTAAGTTTGGAAAGTGAAGAATATGAGGATGAAACCCTTTACTCCAGTTATAAAGAATCCGAATATTACAAAGAAGATTACGAAGAAAGAATATATAGTCTATGGTATGTTGTAGTTCATATTAAAGAAAAAAGGTATATTAAATTTGAATTGTGGCTTTTCGAATATTTTTTCGAAGAACCCGAATTTCTCGAAAGGTGTGACGAATGTATCTGGTGGGATGACAGAGAGAAGATTTATTATATTGGTGAAGATAGAGAAAAATACTATGAAACGGATGTGAAAGCTCTATTAAATCAATTTTTTAAATGCTGTTCAAAAGTAAAATTCTGGGCTAAAAGCAATTACGATTCCAAATTAATAAATCCGATTTTAGGATTTTCTATACTCAAAAAATTAACTGAAATAGGAGAGCCAATATCTAATAGAGTTTTCAAAAAGGAAATCATAAAAAACCTTCGAAATTTCCAAACATATTTTTTATCATTTTTTCTAGAAGAGGATTACCTGTCTTATTTAAATAAAAATGATTTCGAATCAATCAAACTAAATCCCGAAATACCGAGCTATATATTAGATGTTTTAGAAAACCTATTTTCTGAATACTTTGAGAAACTTTGCGAAATAGCACCGAGTTTATTCGAAGGAGTTTTTCTCGAAGTGTTAAAGAAGAACGATTTTAATTTAACTAAAGATCTAATCAGAAATGGTTTTCTTATATATCTGAAAGAAGATGAATTAAAATCAAGGTTAGCGGAACTATATTCAGAAAGATTAATTCCGTTCTATACTGTTTTTAAAAGTAAAGAGATTAAATTTATAGATGAAAAAAGCGAATTAGGTTTAAGAGTAGAAACGATTGAGGAAATTTCAAATCTCGAATCCATAGGGAATCCTAAAAAAATAAAAAAATTAATATTAGATAGCAGGAAGGATATTTCTAATATTCAAGGACTTGAAAAATTTACAAATTTAGAAGAATTATGTCTCCATGGTAATGAGATTTCAGAAATTAGAGGTCTTGAATCTCTTCTTAATTTGAAAAAATTAGACCTTTCGAGAAATCATATTTCTGAAATCAAAGGACTTGAAAATCTTACTAAATTAGAAGAGTTAAATCTTAATTCCAATGAAATTTCTGATATTTGTGGTCTTGAGAAATTAACAAATTTAAGAAATTTGAATCTTTCCCAAAATAAAATACATGAAATTAAGGGACTTAAAAATCTCGTAAATTTAAGAAAATTATACTTAGGTAATAAGATTTCAGAAATTAATGGACTTGAGAGACTTAAAAATTTGGAGGAATTATGGCTTGCAGGAAATATTACAGAATTAAAAAATCTGGAAAATCTCAAGAATTTACGGTATTTAAACCTTAAAGAGAATAAGATCTCTGAGATTAAAGGCCTTGAAAATCTTAGAAGATTAGAGAAATTATTACTTAATAAAAATCAAATCATGGAGATAAAAGGTATTAAAACGTTAAAAAATCTAAAACACTTGGGACTTTGTGATAATCAGATCTTCGAAATTAAAGAAATTGAAAATCTTCCTAATTTAGAAGAATTAGAAATAAAAGGAAATAAGGTACCATCTCAAATTATTAACCAATTAGGTGGATATGATTGTCAATACGCCAAAGATATCCAAAATTTTATCGAATATTCCCGCTTAAAAAAAGAAGGTTCTATTGATTATGTTACATTTAAAAGTATAAAATACAACGTTTTCAATAATAAGCTCGAATTAAGGCATTTAGAGATAGAAGACATCTCAGAAATAGTTGGTTTGAATAGATTAATTAAATTAAATGAGCTGAATCTCGAGGGAAACCGAATTTCTGAAATAAAACATCTCGAAAAACTCATCAATTTAGAGATTTTAAACCTTAATGAAAATCAGATTACCAAAATAAATGGTCTCGAAAAGCTCATTAATTTGGAAGTGTTAAACCTCAACAAAAATCATATTTCAGAGATTAAAGGGTTAGAAAAGCTTGTAAATTTAAAATATTTAGATCTTGATGGGAATAAGATCTCTGAGGTTAAAGGACTTGAATATCTTACTAAGTTAGAAAATCTAGAATTAAGAGAGAATAAGATACCTAAACAACTTTTAGATGAATGGGGGTGGGGGTGGAGACCTCAAAAATTAGTAGAATATTGTCGGTTGAAGAAAAAAAAGCCGTTCGAATTTGTACTTTATAAAGGTAATAAGTATGAAATCTATAATGATAAATTAAATTTAAATAGTTTAGATATAAACAACATTTCTGAAATCATTGGTTTGGATAAATTTATAAATTTAAAAGAGTTAGACTTAGAACATAATCAAATTTCCAAGATTAGTTGTCTCGAAAAACTCACAAATTTAAAGGTTTTAAATCTAGGGTGTAATAATATAAATAGAATAGAATCTCTTAACAATTTAATTAATTTGGAAAAATTATATCTGTGTAGCAATCAAATTCATAAAATTGAAGGTCTTAATAATCATATTAATTTGGAGAAATTAGATCTGGGAGGTAATCAAATTCGAGTAATTAATAATCTTGATAAACTTAGAAATCTAAAACAGTTAGATATTGAATCAAATCAAATAACTGTAATCGATGGACTCGAAAAGCTTGTAAATTTAGAATCTCTAAATTTAAACAATAATCAAATCTTAGAAATAAAGGGACTTGATAATCTTACAAACCTAAATATATTAAAAATATATCATAATAAGATTACGAAAATACAAGGGCTTGAAACTCCCGTTAATTTAGAGAAATTAGATCTTTTTAATAATCGAATCACTGAAATCAAGGGAGTGGATAATCTTATAAATTTAAGGGAACTTAATTTAGGGGATAATAGTATTAGCGAGATAAAAGGACTTCAAAATCTGAAGAATTTACAAGATCTACGACTATTTAATAATCATATTTTTGAAATCAAGGGAGTGGATAATCTTAAAAATTTAAGGGAACTTGATTTAGGGGATAATAATATCAGCGAGATAAAAGGACTTCAAAATCTGAAGATTTTACAAGATCTACGGCTATTTAATAATCATATTTTTAAAATCAAGGGCTTAGAAAATCTTAAAAATTTAAAAAAGTTAAAGATTGAAAAAAACTTGATTTCTCGGAAAATAATAGATTCTTTAGGAGGATATCAAAGGTATCATACTGGAACTGGAATGAAAGCTCCCACAAATGGTGTAGAGGTCCCTCAAAATTTCGTTAAATATTGTCAACAACAAAAAAATTTAGAGAAAAAGATCTAAAGGCTCACATGGTTAAAAACTTATTTAAAGTATTTCATAGGTTTTTCTTTAAGAAATGTGTGAGGGGCTTGACCAATTCAGTGACCCCCCAAAGTAATACAGGATTAGAGTATTAATTTGAATGTCTTGGGGATTGCTGACCGGCGAATGGTTTACATTCTGACCCCTGTGTGTTAATTAATAATAGAACAATTATTAATTTAAATTTAAGGCAAAAATATAAAAAATTTTAATCAGGTTACAATTTTAATAAATCTATTAAATTGTTCCATTTTTGGCAAGAGTTAACTTCGATCAAATATACCTCATTTATTTGCCCCATTTCAAGAATAGACCGAAGCTTATGGTAATAATTTACATAATTACTGAAGAATTGTTAGAGGTAAAAGAAATCCTTTCAAAGTCTAAATTTTATTTAAAGTAATAATTAGAAAAATTAATAAAAATTTGGACTCCTAAATCTTTATATATAATTGATACTGTGAGTGTCATAGTATATAATTAACAATATAAAAATAAATACTATAATAAAATAAAAAATAAAAAACACACAGAGATGAGAAAAATTATAAGACGAGTAAAAGAATTAGGGCCAACAGCTTTAATTGCATCAAAAGAATTCAGAAGTTTCGTTGAAAAATTTGAATCTGAAATAAATCGCGGCATTAGTACACTATGCATATTATCCATTATTAATCAAGCAGGAGATAAAGGAATGTATGGCTACAAAATTCTTAAAGAATTAGAAGAACAAACAAATAATATGTTAGTTATTGAGGAGGGTACCCTTTATCCTCTTCTGAGAAAACTTGAACGAGATAAACTGATTAAATCGGAACGGAGAGAATTTAGTGGAAGACCAAGAAATTATTATTTCATGACTGAAAATGGTCTTAAGATCTACAATCATATTAATGGCTTTTTCACCAAACTAACTGAATCTATTTCACCATTGATGGATATGAATGTTAATTTAAAAGAGGATTATATTTATTGCCCAAATTGTGCGAATAAAATTGATATTTCTAAAGAAGATTTGTATTTTTGCGAGATCTGTGGTTTAAATATTAGAGACTTAAAAGAAAGGAGGTTAAAAAAATGAGTCAAGATATGGAAGCAATGGTAAAAAAATACTTAAAAAATGTGAAGGAAAAATTACCTGAATGGTTAAAAGACAAAAAGAAGGAAGCCAAAGATATTTTGGCTGAACTTGAGGGACATATTTGGGAAAAAGCTGAAGAATTATCAGATATTAATCAACCTACTGAGGATTCGGTACGATTAGCAATAGCCCATATGGGAACACCAGAAAGTATAGCAAGGGAGTACAAGCGTCGAGGAACACCTAAATATTACATAACAGAGGAACTTTGGCCACTTTATACGAAAGTTTTGAAAATAATACTTGTGGTAATAATTGCAATTGCTATTTTTTCTACAGTATTAAATGTAATGACAGGTAACTTAGAAGAGGCTTTAAGTTTTTTCGGTTATTTCAATTATTTCATGGGATTTTTTTCAGCATTTACAATAGTGTCAATAATTTTTGTTGTTTTATCAATGGAAGGTTATTTTCCTGAAGATTTCAAATCAGAAAGAGAACTTAAGAAGGAGGCTCGTCGGCTTGAAATCGCTCGAGAAAAGGGATTACCTATATCTCCCAGGACTGGGAAACCTTTAAAACCTTTTATAAGTCCCATTGGTGAAATTATTGGAGGAATCATTGTGGTTAGTATTGGTATATTTCTTATAACACTTCCTATTCCAGGTTTATTTAATTTAATGAATCCGGAATTTCTATTAATACTTCGTATTTTTGGAATGTTTACATTAATAGAAGGAGTATTGGATACAACTCGTGGTGTTATTGGAAATTATCAAGTAAAGACCCATCAGGTAATTCATATAATAACGATTGGAGTTAAATTAGCTGTAATACCATTAGCTGTTATTCTTTGGAGTCGCCCTGATATAATTCCTTTTCTAAATTGGGATGATTCAACAAATACTTTGGTTTATATAGGAGTATCACCAGAATTTTATGATTTTTGTAGAAATTTAATGGCTGTAGTAATAGTAATAATGATAGTTGTTCCAATAGAAGACATATACAAAATCATAAAGTTGGAAAAATATAAAGTAAAAAATTAAAAATCTATTTTTTTTTTCTTTTTTAATTAAAGTTTTAATTCTGCTTTAATGTAATTCTCATTTTTCTCTTGAATGGTTACGTTTTTATCATTTATGAGAATTGATGTAATTTCTAATATGGTTGGTATTAAAACCAGAATTTTAGAAACTTTTTTGCTAATTTCTATCTTTATTGATTTGTCCTTCAGTTCTGCTTTAATATCAATGATTTCTTCATCATCTATGATTTTATATTCAATTTTATCTGTTTCTTTTCGAGGCGCTATATATAAGGTTAAAGTATCCAAATGTATTTCATCCACATATTGTATCACCGGTCCAAGCGGTAGGATCGTCCCCCCTTTAATAAAGAATGGATGTTTCAATCGTTCTTTAAGATAAAAAAGAAAGAGTTTTAAAATATTAATTTGTAATGCCAATTTCTTTTACCTCAATTATTTTATTGAATTCAATTATTCTTTACTTAATTATAATTATTACATTTAAATTTAGTAGAAATTGTAATTATAATAAGAAAGATTCGATTATTAAAATGTATTATGATGATTCAGACTAATCAAGAGATACAAGAGAGCCAAAAGTTAATATTAAATCTTAAAAAAGAGAAAGATGTTACAATTCTTGCTCATTATTATCAAACCTTGGAAATTCAAGAGATCGCAGATTTTGTAGGAGGTTCTTTAGGACTTTCAAAAATTGCTAGAGATCATATCAATACAAAAAATATCATTTTTGCTGGAGTTCTTTTTATGGCAGAAACGGCTTCCATTTTAAATCCCGCAAAAAGAGTGCTAATGCCAGATAAACAAGCCGGTTGTCCTTTAGCTTCATTTCTTGATGGAAATACGGTGAATACGTATAAGGAAAAATATCCGAGGGTGCCAACAGTTGTTTATATTAATTCTACGGCTGAAACAAAAGCAGAAACCGATGTTGTATGTACATCTTCAAATGCAATTAAGGTAGTACAAGGAATACAAAATGAATTTAAATCTAAGAAAGTTTTATTTGGACCAGATGAGAATCTTGCTGATTATGTGAAACAAAAAACAGGGATAAATATCATCAATTTGCCAGATGAAGGATTTTGCTATGTTCATAATGTCATTAAAGATTTGGATGTTATTAAAGTTAAAAAGGAACATCCAAATGCATTAATCACTGTACATCCAGAATGTAAAAGGGAGGTAAGAGAGCTTGCTGATCATATAGGTTCCACTAAGGGAATGTATGATTACGTTAAAAAAAATGCTTCAAAGGGAAATGAATTTATAATTGGTACTGAGCTTGGATTCGTCCAACGAGTTCAAAAAGATTTTCCAAATAATAAAATTTATCCCATAAACGAAAATTTTATTTGTAGAAATATGAAACTATCCACTTTAGAAAAAATATTTAATTTGCTAAATAATTTGAATAATGATAAACATAAAGTCACAGTACCAGACAATACTGCAAATAAAGCAAGAATTAGTCTTGAAAAAATGTTAAAATATTCCTAAATTTCTACTTGATTAATCTGGAAAATTTAAATTAGTAAATTATTAAATAAAATATAGCAAAAATATTTTAAACAAAATTAAGATATTAGAATTATAAAAATATTGAAAAGAAAAATCAAATTAACAACAATATATAATAATACAAATCAAAAATCACTTAAAACTTAATTGAGGTTGAAGAAGATTCCGATAGGTATAATTATCATTAGATGGGATAACGATCTCGGCCCAATCAGCGAAGCTTTTTATCCAGAGAATCTAAAAATCACAAATAATCTATTAACTCAAGTTTACAGCTCCCACAGATATCAATCATTGAACCCTGGGTTTGCCTCTATTTCACTAAAGAACAATAAAGTAGTATCCTTTTTCTCTGGCGTTGGCGATAATTTTGTGGAGATTGAGAATTACGTTGTAGCATTAGTATTACGTAGAGATGAACAAACCCATAAGTATAGAGAAATTCTTAAAAAAATTGCCGCTGAGATTTTAGGAAAAGTAAGGGATGGTGATTACAAAAAAGCGCTCCCATCGTTATATAAAGAACTTGCAAAAATTTAAGATTGGAGGAAAAAAAATTTATTCTTCCAAAAAATCCATTTTTAATACTACTTCTCCAAGATCGTTATATTCAAAAATATTTGCGTCAATTAATTTTTCTACGTATTTTTGAATAGTTACAGTAGGTATCCCCAATGCATTCTTCAAATCAGATAAAGATATGTGTTTTATTTGTCTGACAATTACAAATGCCTTGAATAGCGGTTCTTCTTCAAAAAGAGGTTGTAGTCGATTAAAAAATTCAATAACTTCAATATTCTTATTTTTAAAATCAGTCAGTTCTGTTATTTGGTTGGTCAGGCGTTTTACTTCCTCCTGCATCTCTTTGTTTTCTTGATCTCGTTTATCATATTTAGTAATCAAATCATCATATCTCTTGACCATATCCTCGTGTAATTTTTGAGCAGTTTCTTTTGCTGATATGGACTCTTTTGTTGTGAGTTTATCTTCTAAAATCTGCGACTCTAACGATTTAACCTTATCTTCCAACTCCATCTTCTCTGTTAAAGCCTTTTCCCGTATAGTTTTAATCTGCTCTTCATATCCTTCTTTAATATTTTTCTCTACAGTTTCTAATTCCTTGATTCGAATTTTTAAATTATTTATTTCTTCGGTTTTAAATCTAAATTTTGTGTCGATCTCTGCAATTGTAGTTTTTAGATCTCCAACAGTTTCAGATTTAACTTCCATCATCTCTTGTAAAGGTTTAAATTGTTCTTTAAGCAATTCCATTTCTTTTTGTACTTCTGCAACTGTTGCGTTAGCAAGTTCAAGTTGAATGGACTTCTCAGATATTTCAGCTCTTTGTTCACCAATCAATGTTTTCAGTTCAATTACATCTGCTGGGACATCATACATTGAATCAATTTTCTGTTTTTGCTGTTCAATAACTGCATTCTGATCTGCAATTATATTTTTTTGTTTTTCAACTATTTCAGTCAGCCGGTCAATTTTTGCTTGAGCACGTGCACTTTCTTTTTCTTGACCTTCTATTGAGTCAATTAAATTTTTAATATCTTTAGACATTTTTAAAAATCATTCCGACTTGAGTTATTAATTATTAAAGCTAGTGAGAATTAAATCTTATATTTATTTATATTTATTTATATGCTGACCAAATGTTTTTACTTTTATTCTTCAGAGTTAGAAAAAAACATTATTATTTTATATCGTTTAAAAAGTTCTAAAGTTTTTCTTGAAAGTGTGAATTTGATAGATAGTAGAAATCTCTCCAATTTTATTTCAGAGAATGATTTTATTGTTGAAAAATTTCAAAGTGTTAATAATATCTCGTTAATAAATATGATTAAAATTATTAATTCATGTCTTAAAGGGGAAAGAGTTAATCTATATGACAGAATTTGTAAATTAGGAATAATTATTGATTATAAAAAAACTTTTAAAACAGATTTTGCTTCAAGTGTAATAAGAGAATTATTAAAGGTGAAATATGGCGAAACCATTTCCTATTCAGAATTGGCTTCTAAATTAAACTCAAAGGCATATAGAGCTGTTGGGAGTATAATACATAAAAATCCGTACCCAATAATAATTCCTTGCCACCGTGTGATTAACAAAAATGGGACGATCGGTGGATTTATGGGATCAAATAATGATGAATCATCAATAAATATTAAAAGAAAATTAATTAAACTTGAAAAAAATAGTAGAAGCTGAAAAAATAATCATAAATTTATTCAGTATTTTTTAAATCGGGTAATCTCTCAAAAACTAATTCTAAACCTTTTTTACTTAAAGCAACAATATCTTTATTTTTATTTTCTACATGATTCTGGAAAAAAGGTATCAACTGTTTAGCAAAATTCCTATAATTAGTTATGTTATCTCTTTTTATATGCTTTGCCATATTATTAAATTGAATATCCAATTCCGTCAAAAGCCATAAAAGAGATTCATTTTGAGATTTTCTTAATTCCAACGTCAATTTATTTGGGTCTGCGACTTTTTGTAAATCAAGATATTTAGATGTGTATTCACCTTTTTTATTATTTTCCCAAGCACTCATTCTTTTATACCAGATTTTAAGTAATTTTAAGTCGTTGTTTATTATCTGAACTTACTACCAAACTTCAATTAATGTAAAGTAAAATGACTATTAAAAGTTTATAAATTTTAAATAAGAACGTGCTATGCGTTAAAATTATAAAAATTCATGAGATATTTAAAAATAAATATTACCGTAATATGATAAAAAAATAGTTTCTTAATAATTAGAAAAAAAAGAAAATGTTAAAAAAAAACATTCAATTTAAATTTTGAAATAAAATTATGAAGGAAGATCTTTACTTCAATTCTTTCATATCTTCTTTCATGATCGTCTTTCTTTTTAATTCTCCTTTTGATTTTCCTTTCGATTTCTTTGGTAATATATCAATAATTTGTTGAATGTTGGCCTCAACTTGTCGATCGAGCCATTTAATCACATCATCTTTGACATCTCCAGCCCTTCTTATCCCTAATTTACTAAAATACTCATCTATGCGGCTTTTCATTAAAAATTTACTTTTATATGCCATTTTTTTTTTCCCTCTTTTTTTCTAGGTTAAAATTAATAAAATGAAGAAAATCATTCTTCTATTGATATAATTATTTTCTTTCTTAGTTTTTAAATGTTTTATTTTTACCTTATCTAGATATTGATATTTTTGATTTTTTTTAATAAAAATTTAAATGTTTTTAACAGGATTATAGAAAAATTTAAGAGAATTTTGTTCTTTTTATTGGCAATATTTTTATCTAATCAGTTTTTTAAGGGATTTGTAGAGAATCTGGCATTTTTAAACATCCGTTGAGAAATTTACTTAAATTATGACTATTAGTTCATTATATTTGAAGAAATTAACTATTTCAGAAATAATATTTAAATTAAAAATGTTATACATTATTTATCAATTAGAATAAAAAATGGTTATGAGTAATGTCTTTAAAGGAGATTAAACCAAAAACTTCTGTTGCGTATTTCAGCATGGAAATTGCACTTGACTCAAATATACCTACATATAGCGGTGGTCTTGGTGTTCTATCAGGAGATACTCTTCGGTCTGCAGCAGATTTAGAAATTCCAATGGTTGCTGTGTGTTTATGCTACTCATCCGGATATTTTTTTCAATTGTTCGATTCAGATGGTCGACAACAAGAAAAGGATATAAAGTGGAATTTTTATTATGAATTCGAAAAAATTCTTCATCCCATTAAGATACAAATTCAAGGGAAGGAAATTGTAATCTCTGCTTGGAAATATAACGTAGTAGGACAGAGTGGTCACATAATTCCGGTTTATTTATTGGAGACAGATGTAGAAGAGAACGAGCCGTGGCAGAGAGATCTTACACATGTTTTATATGATTCGACCAGTAGATTTCATAGAATTGTTCAAGAGATGATTTTAGGAATTGGAGGTATTCGATTACTTAAATCGCTTCATTATGATAACCTTCAAGTATATCATATGAATGAAGGGCATGCCGCTTTCATCACTTTAGAATTATTGAAAGAATTTAATGGCAATTTGGATAAAGTAAAAGAAAAATGCGTTTTTACAACTCATACACCTGTTCCTGCAGGACATGATAAATTTGACTATAATTTAGTAAATGATGTATTTAGGAATAATTTACCAAGTAATTTAAGGGAATTGGGAGGGAAAAAAGAATTGAACATGACCATTCTTGCAGCAAATTGTTCGAGATACATTAATGGAGTTTCTAAAAAGCATGGTCAAGTAGCACAAGAGATGATGCCACAATATAAAATTGATTATATTACAAATGGCATTCATTTGCCTTATTGGGTTTCAGAACCATTTGACGACATTTTCACAGAAAAGTGGCCTAGATGGAAGATGAGGCCAGATTTTCTACAAAATGCAATAGAACTTGAAGATCTAGACTTATTTGATGCACATAATGAAAACAAGTTTAAATTGATATCTTATCAAAAAGCGCATTCCTGGAATTTATTAGACGAAGAATTAATAACAATTGGATTTGCTCGTCGTTTTGCAACTTACAAGAGAGCCACTTTACCATTTTATGATATCGATCGATTAGGAAAAATCTGTAAGGATAAAGTTCAATTTATTTTTGCTGGGAAAGCTCATCCAAAGGATCAAATGGGTAAGGATTTTATTAAAAAGATATACGACAACAGTATTTATTTGTTTGATAATTATAGAGTAAAAGTTGTTTTAATGGAAAACTATAATATGGATTTATCCCATTTAATAACGGCGGGAGTTGATGTTTGGCTAAATTGTCCTGATAGATATAGAGAGGCTTCAGGTACTAGTGGAATGAAAGCAGCCTTAAATGGCGTGTTAAATTTTAGTGTTCTTGATGGGTGGTGGCTTGAAGGATACAAAAAGAATCGGTTGGCTGGATGGGCAATCGGTCCAGATGATTCGGATCCCGACGCGATAAAAAATGATTGGAATAAAGATGCTGAATCACTTTACACGGTATTAGAAAATGAGATTATTCCCACTTACATGGACCAGGATGAGTGGCTTTGGCGGATGAAAAATGCCATTGCACTTTCTGCGTATTTCAATACTCACAGAATGATAAATGATTACGCAGAAAAATCCTGGAATTTAATTAGACAGGATCCTTGGAAATATGTCCCAATTTAAAATATTGACTCTCTAGTTTTTTTTCCTTTTAAATTTAACGGCAATCGATTTAAAGTATTGATAATACTTCTCATAATATAGTTTATGGCATATTCTATAAATAATCGATTAATTATGAAAAAGTTTATAAATATGATATAGCGTATGTTTTAAATGACTAATTAGAAATGAATTGCATATTAACAAATGGAAAAAAAAGAGTTGATATAATTATGGCTGAGTCTGATATTTTATTGGAAATAAAAAAAGCAGTACTCGAAGGTGAGGATGATTTGGCCTATGATTTAACCCAAAAAGCGCTCAAAGAAGAGATTGAATCTTTACGAATAGTGAATGAAGGTGTTGTAC
>JAHLWH010000215.1 GCA_019058015.1 Promethearchaeota archaeon
CCTCATGGAAGGATAATGGTGATGGAAGTTATGATTTAATTCTGAACACTTCAAATGTTTTGGGTCAAGGGAGCACACCTTATGTAATTACATTCAATATATCCTCGTTATATAATGAAACCCAGATTTATAGTGTCAGTTTATATATTTATAATAGGACTCAATTAAGTATTACTTATCCAACACAAAATATCGATTGGTATTCAGACGAGTATTTCAACATTACAGTTTTCTATAATGATACAGATCAAAATATAGGAATTCTTGGAGCGCAGATAGAATATAATTTCGGTGCAGGATTTCAATCAATAAATCTCTTTGATTATGGCAACGGATATTACAATATTACAATTTATAATTGGCAGGTGCGAAATTATGGATTCGGCTTGACAAATATTCAAATAAATGCCAACAAAATTTACTTTGAAAATCAAACTAATACTTACAGTTATTACTTATATAACGTTACAATCCAATCAATCGACCAAGATACCTTAGCTGTAATAAGAGGATATAATGCAACCTTCACCGTTCATTACATGTGGAACGATTCCACTCCAATTTCAAATGCTCAATTGGCAATTATCTCAATAGATGCAAACTTTATATCCTCATGGAAGGATAATGGTGATGGAAGTTATGATTTAATTCTGAACACTTCAAATGTTTTGGGTCAAGGGAGCACACCTTATGTAATTACATTCAATATATCCTCGTTATATAATGAAACCCAAATTTATAGTGTCAGTTTATACATTTGCAATAGATCTGAATTAACCCTCATACTCCCAGATCGAGACATTGAAATTTATTCAGATGTATATTTCAATATTACAATTTTCTATAATGACACAGATCAACAAGTAGGTATCGTCGGTGCCTCTATTGAATATGACATTAATGGGAATGGCTATCAAGCCACTAACATAACAGATTGTGGAAATGGTTATTATAATATTACGATATTTGTAGGAGATATCAAGTTTGATTATGGATATAATTTGATAACAATTAACGCAAGTAAAATTTATTATGAGAATCAATCTATAAAATATTGGTTCTATAAAGTGAATAGAACTAATATAACAATATTTCCTGATTTATATATAGTTATTCGAGGCACAAATGCGACTTTTCAAATTAATTATACAAATATTGACGGTAATACTATTGAAAACGCAATAATTCAGGTAATTAATATCAACCCTAACTTTGAATGGTCTTATAAATTTGAAAATGGAAATTATACTATTGAGTTAGATACGACGAATGTAAATGTTGGTCCCTATATATGCACTTTTAATATTACAGCAATAGGCAATGAAACTCAGATGATTATTTTAAATGTGCAAATTTTTCAGATTCAGACTGGGATAATTATAATTGATTATAACGGTTCTTTAGTACGTTGGCAAGGATTTGATCAATCAATAATTTTCTATTTCAATGATACAGATAATAATTGCTCAATTACTGGTGTTAGTACATTTAATGTAATTGTTTATAATGGAAGTAATCCAACGCAAAAATGGCAAGGGGGGACGGGAGATAATTGGACTTTATATGCGTTACCCGCTTTAGGTCCTGGGTATTACCTTTTGAATGTTAGCATAATTGGATTAAATTCGGGAAACTATTCAATGATTTTAAATATCTCATATATTCCAAACTATAATTGGAGTTTAGCAACCATTAATTTTTATATTAGAGGTAATTACTCAGCTATTGGGTTATTAGAGGTTGCAAATCCTGGTGGTCCTATAACTCCATCTAACGGCAATTATACAACTTTTATTGAAAGTGATATTACTATTGAATTTAATTTTACCGATTCAGAGAATGGCGGAATATTAATTGAGGATTTATTGGGAGACCCTACAGATAATGCTATTTATTTTATCGTATATCAAAAAGGGATTGAATATGGAACAATTTCTCATTCACTATTCTACGATCGGAATACAAATACGCATAAGGGATCTCTGGATATATCATGGTTAGCATTAGGTGAATATAATATAACAATTCACGTTTCACGAATTAATTACGAAAATTCAACCTTAGTGATAACAATAATAATAGGAAGTAAATATGACGTAAATGCAACACTAATTAACCCCTCTAATACTATATCTGCAGATGGTACTTATAAGATAAGAATAAAAATTGAATACATACCAGGTGGAACGATTTGGTATTTTTTACCCAACGTAAATGTTTATAATGTACCTATTTTTAATGGTATAGGGCAACCTCAAATTCAAAACACCACAAATTTACAAGGTTTTATTGAATTTACTATTACGGCACATGTTGGCATTCAAAATTTGACATTTAGATTAACCATTTTAACGACATATTATACGGTTGAGAAATCTATAGATTTTTCTATTATTTTAAGCAAATATGATGTCAATGCAACATTAATTGATCCTCCAAATGCTGTAACGGCCGGAGATCCTTTTAAAATCAAAGCAAAAATACAATATTTGGATGAAAATTCAGTATGGCAATTATTTTCTGGTGCTACTGTAATATGTATTCCTATTATCGATGGAATAGAACAAGCTGGAAGCCAAAATTCTACTAATTTTCTTGGAATCGTGGAATTTACTATTACAGTACCATTAGACGCTCAAAATGTTACATTAAAATTTATTATTCAAACTTCATATAATACAAATGAGAAATCCATTGAATTCGCATCAATTTTAGTTAATGCACCAGCGGTCATTCCAATAGAAATCATTTTAATAATTTTGATACTTGCTTCGGTAGTCGCCGTGGGAGCGATTTCATATAAAGGAATAATAGTTCCAAGGAAGCGAAGAAAACGTGAAGCAATTATGGAAGTTGCAACTGCATTTGATGATGCAATTAATCTAGAACATTTATTAGTCCTTAGTAGAGTAGCAGGAACTTGCATTTTCTTTAGATC
>JAHLWH010000216.1 GCA_019058015.1 Promethearchaeota archaeon
AAAATGAACAAAATTGGAAGAATTATTCCAATTATAAACATATTATTTTATTATATTCACTATTCTCTGAGCAGTTTCTTGGATTTTCTGATAAAATATTTAAAATTAAGAAATTATTTAAAGAACATATAGGAAAATCACCTATAATTATTGCTGGTGGTCCTCATCCAAGCGCAAGACCTATAGAAGTGTTAAAAGCAGGCGTAGATATTGTCATTCAGGGAGAAGGAGAATATAATTTTCCAAGAATAATAAATTGGATCCATCAAAAAGGTTATTTAGATGAATCTTATGATGATTATCGAGGTAAAGGTGGAATATATTATTACTATAATAGCAAATTATGTTCAAAAGAAAGTTCGGAATGTTTAAATTTAGACAATTACTCATCGATATCTTTCAAACACAGATTATTTGGTCCAGTAGAAATTTCTCGTGGGTGTCCATTCTGTTGTAAATTTTGTCAATATGGAAATTTCTATAATAATATGAAGCATAAATCTATTAAAACAATATTTAAAACTATAGAGAAAGCAGTTAAAGTAAAATATGATAAAATATGGTTTCTTTCTTCGAATGCTTTTGCCTATGGATCGAAATCTCTAAAGCCAAATCCAATGAAGGTAAAAGAATTATTAAGTAAACTTTATAAAATTGAAGGTTTAAATGAGATCTATTTTGGTACATTTCCAAGTGAAGTTAGACCTGAATTTGTAACACGTGAAATTGTAGACGTTTGTGTACCATACATTTCAAATAAATATTTTGTTATTGGAGCTCAAACGGCTTCAAATCGATTATTACAATATATTAACCGAGGTCACACATTTGAAGATGTCTTGAATGCAATAGACATTTTAAAGGAATATGGATTTAATTGTCATCTAGATTTTATTTTTGGACTTCCCTCAGAAACTTCAGAAGATATTGATGAAAATATTAATTTTTTCAAATATATTCTGAAACAAAATAATATTAAAATTCATTCTCATACTTTTATGCCTTTACCTGGTTCTAAGTTTGAAAATGAGCCAGCTGGTAAGGTTATTCCTTATCGACTACAAAAAATCTTGAGGCAATTAATAAGTCAAGGTAAGGCGTACGGACAATATCAAACTCAACTAAAAGTAGCACAATTAATCGAAAATCTTTAAAAAGATTTTATAATTAAAGGTTTAAAATTTATTCTATTATATTGAAAAGCTTTAATAAAATAAAATCTAGATTAAATTAAAATGAACAATGAAGTTAGTGTCTCTATTACTACGGGTGATAACCCCAAAGACGCTGTTATAAAAGGGATCAATAATCTTGGTGGAATCTCTAAATTTATAGAAAAAGACGAAACTGTTTTTATAAAAATTAACTTAACTACGATTACTGGATTTCCTTCTAATGTTAATTTTAATACGCTCATTGAAGTAATTAAACTTTGTAAAACAGCCGGGGCTAAAAAAATTTATATCGGCTCATTTCCTTTCGAAAATCTTTCAATTAAAGATGTTTCTGATGAATTAGGGCTTAAAGAATTTATCGAATATTATGACAGTGAATTAGTTTTTCTAGATAATAGTGATAAGATAAAAATATCCAAAGAGGAGAAATTAAAACTTCAGAATGATAGTTTTAAGGAGGTTGAGGTTCAAGATTTTATTATTCAGTATCCCAAAATAATCTTAAATACTGATAAATTTATTTGCTTAAATCAAGTAAATGTCCATCCTTTATTTGATATTCACTTATCTTTATTAAATCTATTTTCATGCATTCCGTTTAAATTTAGGAAAATTTTTCCTAAAGAAAATGCAGTAAAAGATAATATTATTACAGATCAATACAAAAAAAAATTGATTTCAAGAATTTTAGATATTTATGAAATTAAAAAACCAAATTTAGTAATAAATGATCTTTTCTACTTTATGGAAGGAGCAGGTCCATTCATTTATAAAGATTCTAAAATTAATCCAATAAAATATATAGTATGTGGAAATGAAGCAATAGCAACAGACTATATAACTTTAAAAATTCTGGGACTTAATCCCAAAAAGAATTTCTTAATGTCTCATTGGATTGAAAAAAATATTGGTATTTCAAATTTGGAAAAAATAAATCTCTCAGGAGAAAATCTTGAAGATATTAATTTAACCTTTAAACAGTGTAAAAAAAGAATAGAAGATATCTATGTACAAAAATTAAATATCAAAAAAGGTCAGATTTGTAGTGGGTGCTTCTTGCAATCATATTATCTATTAAATTTTTTGAAAACTTTTATGTTAAAAGATTTGAACTATTTACCACAATGCTCGTATCTCATTGGAACAAATCCATTGGAACCCGATTCGCCTAATAATATAATATTATACGGAGATTGCGCAATAAAGACAACTGAGAAAAGAGAATTTCGAACTATTGAAAAAGAAGGAAGAGATATAAAGACTTTATTTCTAAAAAAAGCCATTATGGAAAAAAAGAATAAAAAAATATTAGAAGTCCCTGGATGCCCTCCAAACTTACAAGACACATTGAATATTTTTTTAAGATATTTTAAGAAAAGTAATCTTCCTGCACTAAATTTCTATATGAAAAAATTGAATAAAACCAAAAAAAACGGTTGATTTTGATGAGTCTTAATGAGATATTTAAAGAGAATTGGCTAAAAATTTTAGATTTCAATGTTAAAATTAGTGAGAAAAAGGATTTTGATAAATCTCTAATAAAAGTAAGAATTCCAATCACACCATTAGAAATAGACCCGGCTCTATTATATAAATTAGTCTCATATATTTATCCGGATTTTGTTAATGATAAGCAGCATGTTTTAGATATTATAATCTCAAATGATCGAAAAAAAATTGAGAAAATCTATTTACATTTAACTTATAAAAATGGAAATCATTACCAAGTAAAAAAAATTGACCGGAATAACGAATCCCTTGAAGACCAAGATTTTAATAATTTGGGAGTAATTTTTAACAAATTTCAGAATAATTTAAGGGAAAAAGAAGGGATTACAATCTCTGGGTTAAGAATTTACACGGAAAAGGCAATAGATAAAATAAATTCATTAACTAGTAGTATAAATAATATTGATCTAAAAACTTATTTGAATAATCTATGCCAAATATTCTATAGTCTCATCAATAAGAATATGTTATACATTTATCCTGAACCCTCTTTCATAACTTTTCTTAAACGTTTAGTTAGATATCTAAATTTTATTGATTCTAGTAGAATTTTTACATCAATTTTTGAAGTACTCCCTGAATTTAATAGTGGTATAATACTAGCCCAAGAAAATTTGTACTTGTTAATTATAATTAGGAAATTGACTTCGAATATTAATATCAAATTATTAGATCTTGAAGGTTTTAATTATGATTTTAATGAAATAAACAAAAAAACCTTTTTAAAAAAAATTACTAAAAAATTTAAGCTTAAATCTTCCTATTATTTTAACTTTCAACAACTTTTGCATTTTTTAAATGATTTAATTGAGAGTGATTTTCCCCTTAAGCAAGGGCGGTTTTCACTTCTACTTCAAAAATTACTTTATGCTTATAAAAGCTATGAAATTAATTGGTACTCTTATCCAAGACCGATTATATATAATTTCTTTATAAAATTCTTTAGCCGATTAGTTGGATATAATGTAAATTTAAAGAAAT
The DNA here is from genome assembly GCA_019058015.1 of Promethearchaeota archaeon. Lineage (GTDB taxonomy): Archaea > Asgardarchaeota > Lokiarchaeia > Sigyniarchaeales > SOKP01 > 6H3-1. The sequence goes on from JAHLWH010000216.1 coordinate 3,666, forward strand.
TAAGTTACTGGGCAATTCCGGAATTAATTTGTAATATCCACAATTCTCTTTGGGGATTATCAAATAAAATAATAATCATATTTACAAACTTGGAATCATCAAATAAAGAAAAATCTAATAAGCAAGTTATTTTAAAAGATACAATTACAAATGCTTACCTTATAGAAATATTTAATGGAAAATTGAAAAAAATTTCATTACTTGATAAATCAGATATAATTTCAGATAATCAATTGAATTCTTTATCTAATATTAGGAATATATTATCTTCTAAATTTGGATATATCTCATCAGTAATTTCAATTGATAAATCATTAATAAAATCAATCATTCAAAACTTTTTATTAAACTTGAATAGATTTAATCCATTTGCCAAATTAATAACTATAAGAAAATTTCAAAATCAAAATTACTTTAATATTTATCCAAAAACAACTTTAATTCAAAAACTAAAGATCAAAAATTTATTACCAATTTTAATCGATAAATATGAATTTTAGATTTTAAGAGTGAGAAAAATTTAATAAGCTCAAATTTATTCCGCCCGCTTTCTTTATTTAATAATATCTGAGATCAATACTAAATCTAGAGTTATGCCTTTCTTACTTAGCATTTAGATCTCGATTTTTTTAATATTTTTTTAATTTTATTAATATTTAAATAAAAAAACCTCCAAAATTTTGTAAAATCGAAATAAAAGAAATAAGTATCACTATTAAAGAAAATTGCATGAAAAGGGAGGATAAAGTCTGCCAACGCAACTCAGCCCACAAAACCAAATAGGGGGAGAAGGAGGGCGAAAATAAGTGTAGAAAATATCTACACCAACCAAAAGACAAAAATCCAGATTTTTATAATTCAACTGATCTTTCATTGATAATTGAATAGTAAAATTAATTTATTTTTGAGAACATATATTTAATAAAATCATCACGAATCTCAATATTCTCTTCGGGCTCACCCTCTTTATACATGTATTTATAATGATGTGCTTTTCCAATTATTATACTGCTATTTTCAAATCGACATACTGTAAAAAAACTCCAAAGATTATTCTCAATCTGAATAAAATCAGGTTCAATATATCCCATCATATTAAGGATGTTTAATAATTTTTTATTATTTTGAAATAAGGAAATTATTTCCGAAAAAATAGTACTGGGTTTAGGTGCATTCTTAAAAGATTGGCTAATTCTTTTATATCTTCCTCATTGTGTTTTGCTTTATTGTCTTGAGATTTGTCAGCTAAACCATTTTTTGGCTTTTTACAGTTTGTGATTTTTTTGAAGAATTTTTCATATGCTGTATTAGAAACCTTCAATTTTTTATCTTTAATTGTCCGATAAAAGGGTAATAAACTTTTTAATAGTAAAGTTATTTCTTCTTTCTTTTGTTTTGCATAATCACTTTTTATTTGTGTTATAATGGAGTGAACATCTAAATTTCCATCCTTTTGTACTTTTTTCAAATATTCTATTGTATTCAGGGTAATAATATTGTTATGGTATGTTTTTCCCAAAAATAAAAAAAAAGGTTGAATAAAATATGAAAACAGAAGAAAATTTTCAAAGTAAAAAAAAAGATAAAGTTAAGGATTGAAGTCCATGAATCCCTTGTTAGGATAAATTGAAATTTATCTTCATTTTTAGATTGAAATCCAGAGAATTTAAATCCATGATTATGTGTTATGATTGATAACTATTTACCTAATTTTAAATTTGTTTTCTTTTAAATATTAAAATTGTTATTAATAAAAAAAAAACGGTAATAATTGTGCCTACAATGGTGGTGAATAGAATTGGATCAATATCTGGAAGGAAAATTGAAGGAAGCATAGATAATAATGAAAATTGATTTCCGATATAAATTGAGATAATTGCAGCAGAGGCAACTGAAGATATGATTATCCCTATAAAAATCCCAACAGAGCACGAAATGGCCATAGCAGCTAAACTTATTGATAAAGATTCAAATGTTTGCTCCATAACTGTCTCTGGAGGTAATCCGATTGTTAACTCGTCAATCACTATTCCAGTAATTATACTTATAATCGTTGCTATAATTAAACATGAATAAACTGCAAAGAATTTTGATAAAATTAAATTATATCTTTTAACTGGACGAACTAAGAATAGATTATAAACCTTATTATTTTTTTCATTAACTATAGATGTGCTGAGCATTACTGAAGCTAAAGTACCTCCAATGCTTGCAACCACAAGACCTACTAAATATGAAATAGGAAGATCTTCGACACCTTCTTGTAAAAAATGCATTAAAAATGATAATATTGGCATTCCAAACCATAATATGGCCATAACCTTAGATTTATAAAATCCTTTCATCTCATCTAAATATAATAGTTTTAAACTAATTATACACCACCTCTTATGTATTTTATATACACATCCTCTAAACTTGGTTTTAGAATGTGGAAACTTCTCACTTTGGATTTTTTTTCAACTATTTTCTTTAAGATAAAATAAATACTTTCATCTAAATCTGTCTCGCTTTTAATGAAAACTAACAATTTATTATCTGATAATCGCTCCAAGGAGTCAATGCAAGAGAGTTCCGTTAAATCTTCATATATTAAAGGTTTCTCCGCAAATACAATCTCGAGATTATTTTGAATCTGAGATTCCTGTTGAAGGTCTATTGGAGAACCAATCTTTAGAATATAACCATTATTAAGAATTCCTATTTTGGTACAAAAGTCTTGAACATCACTGAGAATATGAGAAGATAACAAAATTGTTATACCTGTTTTAGCGAATTCTTTTATTATATTTTTCATCTGAAATCTGCTAGTAGGATCAAGGCCACTCATAGGTTCATCCAAGATTAAAATCTTTGGTTCATTAAGAATTGCTTGAGCAAAACATAATCTCTGTTTCATTCCGCCTGATAAATATTTTATTTTTTTATATTGAGCTTCAGTTAAAGATACTAATTTTAGAGCATCTTCTATTCGTTTCTCAAGATATTTTGACTTAAGTCCAGATAATTTACCAAAAGTTTTAAGAGCGTGATCTACTGTTCTCCACTCTTGAAATCCTACTTCTTGTGGTAAATATCCTAGAGTTTTACTATAATCCGCTCTCGATTTGGAAATATCTACACCATCTATATAAACCTTTCCCTTATAATTACGGATTAAACCCACAAGAATTTTTATTGTTGTAGTCTTACCTGCACCATTAGGACCAATATATCCAAAAACCTCTCCCTTATTGATACTAAAGGATAAATTATCAAGAGCTTTAATACTACCGTAATGTTTAGATACATTCTTTAACTCTATATATGCATTTTCCATTTTAAATAAACCTTATTTGTGGTAGAAACTATTCTTAAAAAATCTTTGGATTGATGAGAAGATGTAATTGTGCTATAATAAATATTAGTGCTGATGAGCAAGAAAAATTACCAGAGGGTTCATATAAAATAAATCAAAATGTCCTAATTGAAATTGGAGCAAGTTTTTTAATGTATAATCAAAAAGTAATACTTCTAGTAGATAAAAGAATGGAATTGCCATCAAATTTACAAGGTTTGTATAGATGTGAATATGAAGGAAATGAGTTTACATGGGATACTGGTCTTAAATTAACAAAAGCTTTACAAGACTTTCGGAAATGAAATAAGAATCAGGTAATATATTATAATTTGTTCAAAGAAAAAAAAAATTAATTAGAATTTTTTCATTTTTATTTTGGATATGTCCAAAAGAATCTCCGCAAACATTATTCAATAGAAAACTATTGTTGAAATGCAGAAATATTTATTTATTTTAGAGTATTAGTAAAAATTAAAAAATTTTGAATTTAATAGAGAGAATTATTGTAAAAAGAAAAATCTGGATAATTTTCCATGGTTTATATATAAAAAGCAATAATTTTGATGACTTTTTATAAACTATTCTTATCATTTTTTTAGATTTTTCTTATATCTATTTCTACATAATCACCTATTTTTAAATCATAATAATCTATTACTGTTTTTGGAATAGATACTACTTTAGAATTACCGCTCTTAGATACTCTTACAGTTATAATCATAATTAACTCATATAGTTTTTATTTAATATATTTCTCAAAATATACCCACAAAAAACCCACTATGAATAGAGTTATAACTGAGACTATGCATCATTATATTTGACAAATGTGTAAATCTTAGTCACGATCTATAGTATTTAGAAAAAATTTTTTTGGTAAAAAATTGTATTATTTTTAATATTATCCCTCCACCTTTATATACTTTTCAAAATTGCAGAGATTTTTGATCTTACCGTTTGAATCTCTTGCCCTCCTCAATGCGCTCGTTAAAGCCCCTT
>JAHLWH010000217.1 GCA_019058015.1 Promethearchaeota archaeon
ACCTTATACTTAGGACGATAGTAATCGGTTCTAATAGCATAAATATTAGAAATAAAAGCAAGAAAAAAAAATTAATCAATGAAATATATTCAGATGAATACTTCTGGTGTTTTTTAAAATTGTCAGAAAAATTAGAATTTAAAGCTCTTGTAACAGGAGGAAAAGCGAGTGGTGGTCCTCCTATTGGGCCCATTGTTGGACCCACGGGAATTAATATTAAAGATGTAGTAGATATGATAAATGAAAAAACGACGGCATTTAAGGGACTCAATGTTCCGGTCAGAATTATTTTGAATCCTGCTGATAAAAGTTTTGAGGTTATTGTTGAAACACCATCAACATCTAGCTTACTACTTAAAGAAGCCGGAGCGGAAAAAGGTTCAGACGCTGCAGGTACAGAAAATATTGGAGATATCACTTTTGATCAAGTTATAAATGTGGTCAACATGAAAAAGGATAAATTACTTGCTAAATCCTTAAAAAGCATGACCAAATCAATTTTAGGAACGTGCTTATCTGTTGGATTATTAGTAGATGGCCAAAATCCAAAAGAAATTCAAAATAAGATTGATAATGGAGAATATGATAATAAATTTAAGGAGTAAAGAAAATGAAGGTTGACAATAACTTAATAAAATCCGCTGTAAGTCAAGTAATTAACTATTCTATAAAAAGAAAAGAAGGATTTAAAGATAAAGTGAGAAAATTTGATGAATCAATTGATTTAATAATAAATTTAAAAGATTTAAATTTAAATGATCCAAAAAATAGGATTGACGAAGAATTTATACTTCCACACAAAATATTTTATGAAGGTAAAGTTCCAGTATGTTTTATTGCAAGTGGAGAAATTCAATTAAACGCAAAAAAGTTAGGTTATGATGTTTTTGATGAGGAGGCACTCGAGCAACTTGATAAGACTGATAAAAAGGAAAAGAAAAAATTTGTAAAAAGATATACATTTTTCATAACAGAACAAAAGTTAATGAGGTTAGTTGCTAGATATTTAGCGAGATTCTTGGGACCTCTTGGAAAAATGCCCAAACCATCTCCTAAAGGATATGGGATAATAAGAGAACAAGATAATATAAATGATGTTCTAGAAAGACATAAAAGAATTGTTAGATTAAAGATGAGAAAGCAACCTTTCATTCAATTAAAAGTAGCGAAAAAGTCAATGGATGAAGATAAAATTATTGAAAACATATTATCTGTAATTAAACACATTGCAGATCAATTACCAAATAAATGGAATGGAGTTAAATCAATTTATATTAAAACGTCAATGGGAAAACCAGTAAAAGTAGGTGGATAAAAAATGATAGTGAAAAAAGAAATACATCAATGGAAAAAAGACGCAGTTGACGATTTAGCAAATCTTATACAAAAATATAAGGTTTTAGGATTAGTTGACTTATCAAATATGCCTGATAATTTAATTCAATTAATTCGAATGAAGCTTAGAGATAAAGCGCTAATAAAGATGTCTAAAAAATCTTTAATATTAAGGGCATTAGAAAAATATGAAAAAAAGTCAAAAAAGAAAAATCTTATTAAATTTGGAGAGAACATTTTGGGTCAATCTGGCCTTATCTTTACAAATGAAGATACTTTCGCATTAAAACGTTTGTTTGATGAAAACAGGATGAGAAGATTTGCCAAAGATGGTGATATTGCACAAGAAGATATAATCGTATATGAAGGAGATACGGGACTACCTACTGGACAGGCAATTACAGAACTCCATTTAGTTTTAAAATTGCCAACTAAGATCAAAAATGATACAATTTGGATTACTTCTGATAAAATAACCCATTACAAAGGTGATGCAATTTCATTAAAAGAAGCAATTGTTTTAAGAAAGTTAAATATTAAGCCTATTGAAGTAAATATTAAATTTTATTGTGCGTGGGATAATGGAGAAATCATTACTGACTCAATATTGAATTTAAACGTTGAAGATATTAAACGTCAATTCTCATTAGGCATCTTGCAAGCGTTAGATGTTGCATGCGAATTACCGTTTTTAATAGATGATGCAGTTGAATATTGTGCGAGAAAAGCAGCTTTAAATGCAAACATAGTCTTTTCACAAATTTTTGAGGAAAAAACATTTCAAATTGAAGAAGATAAAGTTGAAGAAGTGGAAGAAGAACCAGAATTGAAAGATGAAGACCAACCACCAGAAGGATTAGGTAGTTTATTTGGATAATTTTATAAAATTTATTAAAAAAGAAAAATAAAAAAATAAAAAATAAAAAAATAAAAATAAAGGAGGAAATAACTATGGAGTCGATATATGCAGCCCTATTAATTTTCAAGGTAAAAGGAAATAAGGCAATAACTGAAGCGAATCTTGAGAAGGTTTTAAAAGCCGCAGGTGCAGATGTAGATCCAGAACAAATTAAAAAGTTAATTATTGGACTAAAATCAACAGATTTGGATGAGATAATCAAGAACGCAAGTACGATGCCGGTAGGAGTCTCAACTGCACCAGTTGAAGACAAGAAAAAACCCTCGAAAAAAAAGAAAAGACCTGAGAAGGAAGAAGTTGAAGAAGAGCCCGCGGGAATTGGTAGTCTATTCTAAAAGTATTAAAAAAGTATAAAGATTATTTTTTATATTATCTTTATTTTAAATCGTTTTTGTCTTTAAAGTTTTAATTGGATTAATGAATAAGAATGATGAAATGAATTTAAAAAAATATTAATTAAAACGTCCTTTAATTAAAAATCCATTTTTGCATGTTTTTTCTTACTTTCTTCAAGAAGGATTTGAGCCAAAACTTCGAATGCTTTTGCTACATTTTGACCTGTCTTTGAACTTAACTCAACAAATGATCTCATGTTGTATCTCTTTGCAGCATTTATACCATCCTCTCTTTTCACAGCTCGATATTCAGTCAAATCAGCTTTTGAACCAACCAACATTAAAGGAACATCTCCTGCATTTTCTCGTACAATATAACTCCAGTCCGGTAAATGTGATAGACTAGTAGGATGTGTTATGTCATATAGAATAAATGCCCCACTAGCTCCTTTGGAGTACTGCGGGAGTAGAAATCTGAACCTTTCTTCACCTCCAAAATCCCAAAGTTGAAGTTTTATCCGTTCCCCGTTAAAAAGCACTGATTTAGAAAAGAAATCCACTCCAATAGTGAGCCTTAGATCCTCTACAAAAAATCCTGAGATATATCTTAAAGTTAGTGAAGTTTTTCCGACCGATGCATCCCCAAGCATAAGGACTTTAAATGTATAGTCTGATTCCATTAATTTTTCCGTATTTTTTTTTAATATGGCAATTACAATTAATATTAAAAGAAATATTTTGATAATATATTCTTTATACATTATTTATATTACTTATCGAGTTAATAAATTTTTTTTATTATTTGAATAATGATATTGATGTTCTACATTTCTGACAAATTTCAATTCCCTTTTGCATTCAAAAGTTCTTGTTCATTCTTTCTTAGAGTTTAATTAAAATAAAAATAGCAAAGTATTAAAAGTTGCATGTGTCACTACAACGGGAATAAGTGAATAATTAAAGTTTTTAAATAATAATACTAAAATCATACCAAAGATGAAATAATATCCAAAATATGTAAATATTGTTTGGAATGGGACTAGAAATGGAGGAACATGATATAGGGCAAAACAGAAAGATGATAGAAATATTGCTATAATTCTATGGTTTTTCTTATAGAATCTCTTAGCAATAAAACCCCGAAAAAACCCTTCCTCACAGGGAGCGATAATTACCATTTGAAGAATAAGAATAATTAACATTTCCAACATATTTGGGGAAACTGGAGTTGTATCTATTGCTCCTTCTTCTGCATTTTGTAAAAATTCAGAACCAAATAGATTTTCTGTTATTATGTATTTAAAAAATATTATAAGATAATCTGCTATCAGCAAAAAAATAACTCCTATTGATAATCCAACCAAAATTTTGAAAGTTTGTTTTCTAATATTTTGTTGACTTTTTGTAAAACCAATTTCCAATAATTCATCTTTGAAAGAACACTTATCTGGAAATTTTGCGATTAAAGCCGGTATAACAATGAAAAATATTTCAAATAATATTAAAAAAATCAAAATAATTGGTTCTTGTCCTAAATTTAGCGACATTGGAATACAGCAGAATCTTGTTTTTACGAAGTATCCTAGAGTTTTTTAATTTGCTTACTCAAACTGGTTAATTTAATGAAATAATTAATTGTAAATTAAAAATAGTAAGCGGTTAATATCATTAATTCGATTTAAGTTAAAATTAAAAAAGATTATTTCAATGGTGGTGAAATGAATAAGCAAGAAAATTTTACAAAAAGAGTTTATGAAATTGTATCTGAGTTAAAACTTCCCTTAATAGATGATAGAGTTCAAGATAACGTTAAATTTAAATCAAATAACGCAACTGTTATCGTAAAATTCGTTTTTGAAGAAGATGAATCAATAATACGTGGTTTTCTCGGCTTAGCTGAGTATTTCCACACTGTAATTATAAAAAAAAAGATAAATTTTACATACCTCATGACCATAAATTGTTTACTTTGGAAAGCGTTTAATAATCCTTTTGTCATTTCTCTAAATCTTTTCCGAGATTAAACAAAATCTAGAAATCAAAATTTCTAAAATTAGGTTATATTTGTTAAAAATATGTAAAGAAAATCATGATTAAAATGCATAAATATTATTGTAAAAAATGTAAAAAATATCATTATCGAGGCAAAATCTATAAAGAACATTCGGATTATAAAAAAGAAGAATTTAATAAAGACAACTATCCCGATGTTGAAAATATAAAGATAAATCTCGACACACTTAGACCAATTGCCAAACGACAGCTACGCACGTTGTTTAAAAAAATGGAATCATCTGGCAATCATGAGCTTTATAAAAATGAAATTAATAAATTAATAAGAAATGAAAAGAGGCAGTAATAATGGCAGATATAAATAATTCTCAAGAAGTAAATGAAATTATATTAGATTATAAAATAAATAATGTTGTTGCAACAGCAAAAATAGATCTTATTGAAAAAATAGATCTTGTTAAAATAGCGCGAAAATTACATGATGCTGAATATCATCCAGAAAGATTTCCTGGAGTCATCTTTAGGCAAGATAATCCTCGAGCTACATTTTTAATTTTTTCAACTGGTAATATGGTGGTTACCGGACTTGAAATTGTAGCAGATGCAGAGAAAGCAGTTAGTAAATTATTAAAAAAGGTAAAAAAGATTGGAATTAAATCATCTAATCCCGAAATTGTTATTCAAAATATTGTTGCAAATGGTGATTTACATACACTTATAAATTTAAATAAAGCAGTATTACTAATTGAATTTGTTATGTACGAACCTGAAGTCTTTCCAGGATTAATTTATTATATGAAAGATCCCCGTGCTGTATTTCTACTATTTTCTACTGGTAAATTTGTTTGTACAGGGATTAAAGAGAAGAAAATTTTAAAAAAAGCTATTTTAAAGTTAAAACGAGAGATTAATAATATGGATGTAACTAGTGAAAAAGTTATCGAAGATGAATTTGAGTTAACATTTCTATAAAAAAATCAGTATCTATAAAAAAAGTAAAAATTGATTAAAAATGGTTGAATTCTGTAAAAAGTGTGGGGGAATGATGCTTCCATCTAAAGATAAGGATAAAAAAATTCTTGTATGTAATTCATGTGCTCAAACTAAACCTTTAGAAGAGGATTTTATTGATTCTTATATATTTAATAAAAAAATATATCATCCCACAGGAGAAGAATTCAAAAATTTAGAAAAAATGAAAGCCTGGAAAAATTCTAAAGAAAAGTAAATTCCCAGAAAATATCCATTTTTTAATAAACAAATTTCAGGTTTTGTGATTATATTTGGAAATTGAAATCATAAATAAGTCAACTATAATATTTTGGATGAAACTATTATTAAATAACAGGTTTTAAAATATATGAGATTAATATCTTGGAAAAAAGTAAAATCATGGAAATGTATCACATGTGGAGAATGTTGTAACTGTTTTAATATCCCCTTGAAATCTATTGAATATGCTAGAATGATTAAAATCTTTGGGAATGAAATTTTTGATTTTAACAAAAATCCAGTTAAGATTTTTCTTAAACGAAGAGAAAATGGAAGGTGTATTTTTCAATATTATTTATGTGGAAAATGGATTTGTGTAATACAACAAATCAAACCTATAGTATGTAAAATTTTTCCATTTTCAATTTCTAAATCAAGTAATAAAAAAGCTCTCTATAAGTATAAAGGAAACCTATATAATATTTATTTAGAAAGGAGCTGTAAAGGAATAAAATTAGGAAAACCTTCTAATGAGTTTATCTATAAAATAATACCTAAAGCAATTGAGTTGAGTCTAAATCCAGAAAAGTCACACCATATGTTAACGTCTCAGTTATTATTGGATCCTTTAAATCAATATTTTTTAAGAAGTTATTGATATAAAAAAGAACCTAACTTTTCGATAGATTAGTATTTAAAAATATTTATAACTATACATTTTATTGCTAATTTATATTTATTATCCTAAATCTAATATATTATCGTTCATTATAATGATTGAGATTAATAATATGTTGGATGCAATTGATCTTGTTATTTTAGAAGAATTGAAAGAAGATAGTAGAAAATCTTATAGTGAAATTGCTGAAGTTGTAGGAAAAACAGAGGCAACTATCAGGCGCTGAGTCAAAAAGATGATAAAGAATGAAATAATTGGCAAATTTACAATTGAATATGACATATAAAACCACCAGAAAATTCACGCAACCATAAAAATTGAGCCAAGTTTTAAAGATATTAAGGAGATACTAAATAAATTAAAAGATATGAGGAAATAACACATATTTAGAGATTATCCGGCGACTGTGGTCTGTTAATAAAACTTGAGATTTCTTCAATTGAAGAATTTAACCCTCTAATTGAGGGAAAAATTTCTCAAATTGATGGTATTAAAATTATAGAAACATGTTTTATAACAGATATTATAAAATAAATCTGTTTAATAATTCATAATTAAATTTAAATAAAATATATAAATATATTTGTAATTTCTTTAAGTTAATTGTATATAAAATCTTAGTTAATAATTTAAAATAAATTTTCATGAGTGTAAAGAGAATATATCATCCAAATTTGCAAAATATTGCTTTTATTGGCAATTATATACCACGCCAATGTGGTATTGCGACTTTCACAAACGATCTTTTACAAGCAGTTTCAAAGGAATTACCAAAAAGTAGTTGTTGTGCATTAGCAATGAATGATAAACCTGAGAGTTATCCTTATCCTAATCAAGTTCGCTTTGAATTAAATGCTAATCGATTGAAGGATTATTCACTAGCTGCAGAGTTTCTGAATGTTAATAAAGTTGATGTTGTTTGTCTGCAACATGAATTTGGCATTTATGGAGGAGATAATGGAAATTATATTTTAACATTACTTCGTAACTTACATATGCCGATTGTATCAACACTACACACTCTTATACCGAATCCCCAACCCAAAATTAAAAAAATTATTAAAACAATAGGTAGACTATCAGATCGTTTAATAGTTATGAGCCATCAAGCTAAAACGCTTTTACAAGAAGACTATGGGATACCTGCTGAAAAAGCTAATGTAATTCATCATGGAATTCCAGATATTCCATTTATAGACCCAAATTTTTTTAAAGATCAATTTGGAGTTGAAGGGAAGGATGTCATTTTAACTTTTGGTTTAATTAACCCTGGCAAAGGGATAGAGACAATGATTGATGCCTTGCCTAAAATCGTTAAAAAACATCCAAATGTGACATATATTGTACTTGGTGCTACTCATCCAAATGTAAAGAAAGAACATGGCGAATCATATCGTTATTCTCTTCAAATCAGGGCTAGAGAGCTTGGTGTAGAAGATCATATAATTTTTTATAACAGGTTTGTAGAATTAGAGGAGTTATGTGAATTTTTAGGAGCTGCTGATATTTATGTAACTCCATATATAAACAAAGAGCAAATTGTCTCTGGCACACTTGCTTATGCTCTTGGAACTGGTAAAGCTATCATTTCTACACCTTATTGGTATGCTGAGGAAATCTTAGAGGATGGAAAAGGAATAATAGTACCCTTCAAGAATCCAGAAAGCATAGCTGATCATATTATTAACCTACTAGATAACGAAAATGAGAGACATATTATGCGAAAAAAAGCCTATATATTTTCTAGAGATATGGTTTGGAAAGAGGTTGCTCGAAATTATATAGAGATATTTGCAGAAGTTGTTGAAAAAAGATTATCAGAACCAAAAACCATTTTAAGGATAAAATCATTACGAACTTCACCATTCGATCTACCTCAGCCAAAATTTGATCATCTGGATAGGTTAACAGATGATGTTGGTATTTTACAACATGCTAATTTTATAATACCCAATCGAAAGCATGGTTATAGCACAGATGATAATGCGAGGGCATTAATTGTAGTACTTTTAGCTCAAAATTTATTAATTGAAGATGATTTATTAGAGAATCTTGATTGTCGCTATTTAAGTTTTTTATTGCACGCCTTCAACGAAAAAAATGGTCGATTTCGCAATTTTTTAGGATATGATCGTAAATGGCTTGAAGATGAAGGATCTGAAGATAGTCATGGTCGGGCTGTCTGGAGTTTAGGAATTACAGTAGCCTTATCAAAAACAAAAGAGTTCGGGGATCAAGCTTTAAGAATTTTTGATAGAGCTGTGTCAGTTCTTTCAGAATTTAAATCTCCTAGAGCTTTAGCTTTTGGTTTGATAGGAATTCATGCTTATTTAGCTAGATTTGGAGGAGATAGCAAAATAAGAAGATTTCGAGAAAAAATAGCGAATCATTTATTTGAACTATATTGTTCAAATGCTAGTGATAAGTGGCCATGGATAGAGAACACTTTAACTTATGATAATGGAAAAGTTCCACAAGCTTTAATGATGTCTGGGCAATGGTTACAGCGAGGAGATATGGTTAAAGCTGGATTAAGGTCATTAGAGTGGTTAATTAAAGTTCAAAAGAATCCTAAAGGACACTTTACTCCAATCGGTAATTCTGGATGGCATCTACGTAACGGAGAAAAAGCGAGATTTGATCAACAACCTCTTGAAGCTGAGAGTATACTTGAAGCATGTATTGAGGCATTTAAAATTACTCAAGATAAAAAATGGATTAAAGAAGCACGTCATTGTCTAGAATGGTTTTTAGGTCGAAACGATTTGAATTCTTCACTTTATAATTATAAAACTGGAGGATGTTATGATGCTTTAACATCTACAGGTCCCAATATAAATCAAGGGGCAGAATCAACATTAGCTTGGTTATTAACCCTTCTAAATATGTATTCGTTAGATAATTTAACTGAGATTGATTTAACAGAACAAATAAGTGAGTAATAAAAAAATGTCTAACCAACCAATTGTTATAATAAGTTCTTATCCACCACGCCTTTGCGGAATTGCAACATTTGCTGAGGAAGCAAGAGAATTTATCAAAAAAGCTAATCCTGATAGAGATGTCTTAGTTATTAGCCATACAGATGGAGAGGGAGAAGGAGTTTTTCCCTTAATTGAGATAAACAGATATGATTGGTATGAATCTGTAGCAGACAAAATAAATAAGTTGAAACCGTATGCAATTCATTTAGAACATGAATATGGGCTTTATGAATATAGAGATAGGCGTGGTATAGGGGATAGAAATGAAGGTTTTCTTAATCTTCTTGAGGCCATTGATCATTATCCCATCATAGTTGAACCACACACTATTCATGGCCGAATTAACGATTTTGAAGCCAATTTCATTTACCAGCTTTGTCAGAGAAGTGATATTGTTTTATTTAAATGTCATTATCAGAAATGGAGATTAGATTGGTCTTTTAGAGCTAGAGGATGGGACACTCCTAAGAACATCATGGTGGTGCCACATGGCGCTCGTTCTGATAAAAGATGGGGATTTGAGGAAATTTCTGAATTAAAAACCGAATTAGGCTTAGATGATTTGAATATATCAGATCATTTTGTAGGAATGATTGGATGGATACAAACTAATAAACGATGGGATATTCTACTTTCAATGTGGGATGATATTCATGATGAAATTAAAGAAAAATGTGGTCAAAAATGGGATTTATTCGCTGCGGGTACTATACGTGACCCAAATCATCAACGCGATTATAAACTGTGGAAATCTGATGTTCTTGATCTTCAGAGTAGAGGGAAAGCTTATTATTACGAATTTATCCCAAGAGGAGATATCTATTATAAGGTGATGGCTATCAGTGATTTCATCGTTTTACCGACTATCGATGAAACTCAATCAGGGACACTCGCAAGAATAATCGCTTTGAATAAGCCATATATCACAACAGCTCCAATGGAAGGATTAACTGCGCAAACTTTAGAAAGTGGTGGTGGATTATTATTTACGACAAAACAAATGCTAAAAAACAATGTAGTTCGATTAGCATGTGATGAGAATCTTCGAATGACGCTTGGTGAAAATTTAAAAAAGTATCTTGACGAGGTTGTCTCATGGGAAATCATTGCTGATAAATATAATCAAGCCTATGATTTAGCACGAAATGCCAAAATCTCTGGAAAACCAGTAATAATAGAACCTGAATTCTAAAGGGTGTTAAAAATAAAAAATAATACAATAAAAGAGCTTTTTAACCGTCATCCGCATAATCCAATTATTTCGATTAATGATCTTCCTTATAAGGCAAATTCAGTATTTAATGCAGGAGCAGTAAAAGTTAATGAAATAGTTTTCTTATTAATGCGGGTTGAAGATAGAAGGGGTATTTCCCATTTAACATTAGCTCAAAGTAAAAATGGAATAAAGGATTGGCAGATTAACTCTCAACCAACCTTAATACCGAACCCAGATGATTACCCTGAAGAAGTTTGGGGAATTGAAGACCCGAGAATTATTTTTTTAGAGGAAAAAAAATTATGGGCTATTACATACACAGCATTTTCTAAGGGAGGACCTTTAGTTTCATTAATAACTACTAATGACTTTCAAAATTTTACTCGTTATGGCCCTGTGATGCCACCAGAAGATAAAGATGCTGCTTTATTTCCAATTCGCTTTGATGGGCGTTGGGCAATGATTCATAGACCTGTTTCATGCCTTCCAACACCAAAAGCTAATATTTGGATTTCTTTCTCTCCAGATCTTAAACATTGGGGGGATCATCAGGTACTTATCAAAGCCAGGAAAGGTAGCTGGTGGGATGCAAATAAAATTGGCTTATCGCCTCCACCTTTAAGAACTAATGAGGGATGGTTAATTCTTTATCATGGAGTTAAAATTACTGCCAGTGGTATTATATATAGATTAGGGCTGGCACTTTTAGATATAGTAAATCCGCGTAATTTAATTGCTAGATCTGATGAATGGATTTTTTCTCCAAAGGAATCTTACGAGGCTTATGGTGATGTAGATAAAGTAGTTTTTCCATGTGGTTGGATTCAAGAAAATGATAAAATCCTACTTTATTACGGATGTGCTGATAGTTGTATTGGTTTAGCAACAGCCAATCTTTCAGAACTTCTTGAATGGCTTAAAAAACATAATTCTTTACAATGAGGAAGATTATGCACGTAGCAATACTCTCACCAATTGCATGGCGTACTCCTCCTCGATCTTATGGTCCATGGGAATATGTAGCTTCTTTATTAACAGAAGGTCTTATCGAGAAAGGAATTAAAGTTACCTTATTTGCTACAAAAAATTCCATTACTAAGGCAAATCTTATAAGTGTTTGTCCTTGTGGTTATGAAGAAGATAGTGAATTATTACCCAAAGTTTGGGAATGCTTACATATCTCTGAGATGTTCGAGAGGGGAGATGACTTTGACATTATTCATAACCATTTTGATTTTCTACCTTTAACTTACATAAAAATGACATCCACTCCAGTTGTCACCACAATCCATGGCTTCTCATCACCTAAAATTTTACCAGTCTATAAAAAATACAACAATAAATCATATTATGTTTCTATTAGTAATGCTGCTAGATCTCCAGATTTAGATTATATTGCTACAGTTTATCATGGCATAGATTTGAACCAATTTACTTTTAACGCTGAACCAAAAGATTATTTATTGTTTTTTGGTCGTATACATAATGATAAAGGTACTAAAGAAGCCATTGAAATTGCTCGTAAAGTTGGAATGAAATTAATCTTAGCGGGAATTATTCAAGATAAAAATTATTTTAAAAAAAATGTTGAACCTTTTCTTGATAATGAATTAATAAAGTACGCTGGTGTTGCTGGTCCGAAGAAGAGGAATGAATTATTAGGAGGAGCATATGCTTTATTGAATCCTATAAATATTCCTGAGCCATTTGGTCTATCGGTTGTGGAAGCAATGGCATGTGGAACCCCTGTAATTGCATTTAATAAAGGGAGTATGTCTGAAGTAATTGTAAATGGAAAAACAGGATTTTTAGTTAATTCTATTCATGATGCAGTTAAGTCGTTGAAAAAAGTTAACAAAATTGAACGATCAGAATGTCGTAGATGGGTCGAAAAAAAGTTTACAGTCGAAAGGATGGTTAACGATTACATTAAGGTCTATAAATCGATTTTAATAAGAGAAAAAAATTAAATTACAACCTGAGAATTTAATACTGATTGATTATATAGATCAAAAAATTTCCAATATTAATCTCAGCACAGTTTAAAATATTATGTTAATAAATTATTGATTTTATAAAATATAGCTTATAAAACAAAAATCATTTATATCCCAAAATATCTCCTAAAACGAAATTCTATGAATATTTCAACACCCATTTCTGAATTTAATAAATTATAAATGAAATTTTTAAAAACTTGAAAGTATTAGAAAACTTGGATTAAAATTTATGCGAAATTTAAAATTATTAGTAGCAAAATATGAATGTATCTATAGAAGAACTTAAAAATAGCGAGTTATATTCAGAAGAATTAAATATAGAATTAAGAAAAAATACTGATGAAGAATTATTTAAGTGGTTTCTGGCAAGTATTTTGTTTGGGGCAAGGATTCAAGCTAAAATTGCTAAAAATACTTATAAAACCTTTGAAAAATACGATTTATTAAAACCCAAGAAAATTTTAGATGCTGGTCGGGATTATTTGGTTTCACCCATAATGAGAGAAGGTGGCTATGTTCGTTATGATGGAAAAACGTCAGATCAAATCTTAAAAAATTATAGAACTATTTTAGATAAATATAATGGGAGTTTGCTAAAAATACATAGTAAATCAAATAGTAATAAGGAACTCGAAAAAAATTTAAAAAAATTTCATGGTATTGGATCCGTTACAGTAAATATTTTCTTAAGAGAATTGAGACCTATATGGGAAAAAGCAAATCCAGAACCATTAGACAGAGTTAAAAATATTGCAGAGGAGCTAGATATTGATTTAAGCGAGTTTAATCGAAAATCCTGGGATTTTGTTAGAGTTGAAGCTGGACTTATCCGATTAAGAGAAAAGATTTTATAAAAGGGATTATATAAGGGATTCAATCTTATGAATTTTTAATTAATACCGTATTTAAGACTTAATTTTTATTTTCTTATTCAATATTTAGTTTAATTTCTGTAATTAGAGAATTCAATAACGGAAAATATGTAAGATCTAATATATGAAATAAATTTTCAAATTAAGAAATAAATTG
The DNA here is from genome assembly GCA_019058015.1 of Promethearchaeota archaeon. GTDB lineage: Archaea > Asgardarchaeota > Lokiarchaeia > Sigyniarchaeales > SOKP01 > 6H3-1. Next base: position 13,723 of record JAHLWH010000217.1, read on the forward strand.
ATGGGCTTTTTTCAATACTTTTTTTACATTTTTAAAATCAACTTGTTCTATAGCCTCATCAAATGATAACCATTTATAATCATCGTGCTCATAACTTAATTTTATCTTTTTTTCATTAGATTTTATTAGAAGATAATCTACAAATTTATGTATTCTTTCCCCTTTAAAGGTGTAATAATAATCTATAGCTTCATTAAATCCCTCTATGATTTCAGCATCTTTCATGCAAGTTTCTTCATATAATTCTCGCATGATTGTTTCCTCTTTTGATTCTCCTTTCTCAACATTTCCCTTAACCAAACCCCAATGCCCCATACCATATTTGAGAAGTAAGCATTTATTTCCCTTAAAAACAACAGCACCAACAGATTTTTCATATTTCATTATCTTAACCTTTTTTTTTTAGAATTTATTTATGATTTCTAATAATAATTATCTATCTTTAATCTGGTAATTTTTTATTGTTAATCATATTTAAGAAATCCTTTTCTTCAAGAATTATCATATTATCTCTTTAGCTTTATCAAATTTTGACCCAGGATTCTTTCCAACAACTAAATAATCTGTTTCCCTACTCACATTAGAAGTGACTCTCCCACCATATTTTTTTACTTCTTTGGAAGCTTCATCTCTAGTATATTTATCTAAAGCCCCTGTAAATACGAATTTTTTTCCCTCTAAGAAATTATTAAATTCTTCCTTCTCAGCAATCATATTAATCCCATGCTGTCTTAACTGTTGGATTAATTCACTGTTTTTTTCTTCATTAAAAAAATTTACAACACTCTTTGCTATTTTTGGACCGATTCCATCAATTTTCTCTAATTCTTTGGGGAAAACATTCATTAATTCTTCAATATTGCTATAATGTTCGGTAAGAATTTGAGCTATATATTCACCAACGAAAGGAATACCCAATCCAAATATTAATCTCCAAAGGGCTCTCTCCTTGCTATTGTTAATCGCTTCTAAGAGATTTATGGATAATTTTTTTCCCATCCTTTCAATTTTTCTAAGTTCTTCTACTTTTAAGTCATAAATATCGGCTATATTTTTTACTACGCCCTTATCAACTAGTTTATTTAATAATTGTGGACCTAAACCCTCTATATTCATGACATTTCGGGAACCCCAATGCTCGATTCTTTGTTTTATTTGTGCAGGACATTGAGAATTCATACATCTTCTAATTACTTTACTCCCAATCATTTTAGCAGCACTACCACAGATGGGGCATCTTTGTGGCATTTCAAATTTATTTTCACTATCATCTCGGTTCTTTTTAATTGCTTTAATAACTTGAGGGATAATTTCTCCTGCTTTTTCCACTAAAACTGTATCTCCTATACGTATATCTTTCTGTCTTATTTCTTCTTCATTATGTAACGATACTCTGGAAACCTGTGTTCCTGAAAGTTTAATCGGTTCTAAGATAGCAACAGGAGTTAATTTACCGGTTCTACCCACCATAATTTCAATATTCTTAATCTTGGTTGTTTTTCTTTTAGGTGGATATTTATATGCCATTGCCCATTTGGGATGATGTTTTGTTGTTCCTAAAATTTCATGTACTTTTAAATTATTTACTTTTATTACAATTCCATCAATTTCATAATTCAAATCTTCAATTTGATTCCTAAATCTTTCAATATATTTCATAACTTCTTCAATTCCATCCTTTCTAATAACTTTATCATTAATCCTTAATCCTGCTTTTTTAATCTCATCAATTTTTTCCCAATGAGTCTTAAAATTATCATCCTCATAATAACTAATTGAGTAAATAAAAATATTAAGTGGACATTGAGCAACTTTTTTAGGATCTTTGTTTCGGACTGTTCCTGCAGCAGCATTTCTTGGATTAGCAAAAGGTTCTTTTACTTCTTTTATTCTCTTTTTATTCATTTCTCTAAAAGCATCTTTAGGCATATAAACTTCTCCTCTAAATTCAACATTATTTAAGAAGGTATCAACAGTTAATTTTAAAGGATTAGACTTTATAGTTTTTAAATTTGGAGTAATATCTTCTCCTTTAGAACCATCACCCCAAGTGGCCCCTCTTTTGAAAATCTTATTTTCAAAATAAAGTGCTACTCCCAATCCATCAATCTTCGGCTCCACTACATATTATATTTTTTTTTCTCCAATTTTTAGTCTGATTTTTTCATCAAAATCTCTTAAATCTTCATAATTATTGCTTTTATCTAAACTAAGCATCTTTCTTTTATGTTCCACAGTTTCAAACTCTTCTATTTTTTCAGCACCCACTCTTTGAGTTGGTGAATCTTCAGAGATATATTCAGGATAAGTTCTTTCAAGAGATTCTAATTCCTTATAAAGTTGATCATATTCATAATCGCTAATTACTGGATTAACTTCTATATAATATTTTCTATTATTATAGCGAATTTTTTTTTTTAATTCTTCTATTCTCTTTTTTGCATCTTCTTTATTTTTAGGAATTTCAAATTTGTGTTTTGACATATTTTTGATGGTTTTTTCAGTTGATTCTCTTTCGAATTTTGTTTAGATCTTTTTTAAATCATCTCAATAATAATTTAACAATAATAAAATAATTTAATGATTTAATTATAAATTGATAAAATTTTGAGTTTAAAATCCTTCAATATAGTTCCTCTTATAGTTTCAATAAAAACGATGGAGTAATTTTTTTATAATTCTAACTATATTAACTTCAAAGTTATTAACTTTCAATTAAGATATTTTCTTCAGGAAATCCCTCTTTTATAAGAAACTTCTTCAGTCTAAAGCGGTGTTCTCCTTGTAATTCAATATGATTATCTCCAAATGTCCCACCAGACGCGCATTTTGTCTTCGCTTTAGTGATGAGTTTATCTAAATCAATATTAAAATCACCATTAAACTTAACAATGGTAACTATTTTCCCCCATCTCCGTTTTTCATTATAAATTTTTATTTGTTGTTCTTCAGCTTCTAATATTTCACATATACATAACTCCTTAGGAAAACTACATACAGGACAAATATTCTTATCTTTAATTTTAATAATCACCTCTTTTACAATTTTATATTTATAATTTTAAAAATATTTAATAGAAAGGAAATCTTTTTCTTTTTTTTTTTAACGAGAAAACTCTTTTTATTTTTTACCAAAAACTCTTAATTTTCTCTCTTAATCCTCTCTTTTCGAGAAGTTGCTCTAATTTCCACTTATATTCAAAAATAGGTATAAATTTTATATTGTCAGTTAATAATTCTTTTACTTTTTTTGGATCCTTTATATGAGTTATGATTAATAAATCTGTTTTAAAGTCTTGCTTAGTTAATTTTCTGTTAATATTCAATATTCTGGGATGCCTAATGTTTGGACTAACTAAAAATAAGCCTTTAGAATTCATAATCACAATCACAATCTTAATTTTAATTTAATACCTCTTTAATGTCCTTTAATCTAGTTCTTAAAGTCACTTCAGTAATTTTAGCGATATCTGAAACTTCAGTTTGGGTCTTTCGATGCTTAGTAGATCTTGCTACCATATATATCGCAGAAGCAGCAAATCCTTTTGGATCTTTTCCATTTGTAGAAAGCCCTTTTATAGAGGATGTTTTGAGTAACTTCAATGCTTCTTTTTGTGTTTTGAAAGGAATTTTTAACTTATTTCCAAATCTAAATACCAATTGTTCTGATGTGATTGGTTTATATTTGAGATTAAGTTCTGGTAAAACTTCTTTAATTAATATTCCTAAAGAGCGAATAACTGTTCTTCGAGAAGTTACACATGCCTTGCATATTTCTTCCAATAGTCTAGGAATTTCATGAACTCGAATCGCAGCATATAAGGAAGCCGATACAAAACCATCTATTGATCTACCCATTGTTAATTTCTTTTTTGCAACCGATATATAAATTCTCCAAGCTGTTTGATAAACATATTCAGGAATATTTAATTTAGAAACAAGTAGTTTCATTTTAGGTTTAGCGTCCCATAAATTTCTTTCTATTCCCGAAGTTAAAGATCTTTGTATTTTTGATAAACGTTTGAATAATAGTTTTCTTTTAGCATTAATATGATGACCATTAGAATCAACATTATTATTTGGAAGTAGGGTTCTGGGACCAAAATTTCTCCATTTTACTTGCGTTCTTTTCCTTTTTCTTAATTCATCAGATGTGAAAGCTCTTCTCTCTTTTCTAATTAATTGATTACCAAAAACCATACCACAATTTATGCATATAATTTGACCATTTCTTAAATCCACACATTGATTTTCACAACATTGTTCCTTTTTATTTAATTTAGAAAAGCTTTTTTCTTTATAATTACTCATTTTTAACTTTACTAATCTTTTAAATTTATTACTTTATGATAAAATCCTTTTTATTTATCCTATTTTACAGTATTTTTATAAAATTACTCATTGGTAAAACATATTGCCTTTTAATAGCATTTTTTGAATAATATGACTTAAAATCTGAAAACACGAACATTTTTAAGATTTTAAGTAATTTATTTTATTTATGAATCTAACTCTCAAAAAATTTGATATACTTTATATAATTGGTTTAGTTGCAACTACTATTTTCATGATTCTTGAATTGATCTTTGGATTTGTTGCGTTGAATATTACTTTCTTAATTTTTTTTTGGACAATGAAGCTTCTTGCCGGTTTTGGTTTGATATTAACTGTTGCAAATGGTATTTTGTGGATTCTAAATCGTTTTACTGAAAAATTTAGTAAAAAACATGTTCAGGTTCTTATAATTATTCAAGTAATAGTTCCAGGAATTTTCGTAGGATATGCTATTTATAGCATAATTTCAAGCTTACCTCCCGCAATACCTCCAACAGGTATACAATATTGGTTTGATCTTCTAATATTTCTTTACGGTATTATCTCTTTAATGTTATCATTATATATAATTCCCTTAATTAGAGAAGAATTTCAGGAAGCTGTAGACATGGGAATAATTAAGCGTATGAAGAGAGGAACAAAAAAAATAGGAAGAAAAATGAAGAAAAGATACTTTAGCTGGAGAGGAAAGTATGCGAAAGTTCAAATTCAAGATCAGATGACATTAGGAGAAGTCCTAGATATCTGGAGAAATCAATTTGCAGTGTATTTGCTTATCCCGATTGCCATAGGTTCCCTTATCTTTACACCTATAGCATTTATTTGCATAGTCTTTTGGCTAAAAATAATTGTTTTTGATAAAGGCGAGCCTAAGTTTTATGAAAGAATAGTTTTACTTATCTCCACGATTTGGATCGCAACAATCGCATGTTTGTCTTACACCTTCAAACTTGTATTCTTTACATCTATCGAGCCATTTTTCTGGACTATTCAGGTGTTTTACCTAGTTGGAATTGTTATCTCCACCGGTATATTCATTCGTCAATTCATTAAACTTAAAGGAATAACAATAAAAAAAATTAAGGAAGAAATCCATGAAAGAAGAGCGGCAGAGGATATTGAGGAAACAGATTAGGCTGAATAAATTTTTTAAAAATTTATTAATTCTATTTGTTTAAAATGTTCGATTTTTAAGAATTACTAAAGGGAAAATCTTCTCAATAAATTATATTTTTAATTTGGAAAGATATACTTCAAATTTCATAGAATAACTTACAAGTATATAAAGAAATCAAAGATCGGAATTGGTTTTTAAATTACATACTTTCTTACTTCTTCCCATCTATTTATCTTTCTTAGAAAATGGATACAAGCATTTTGCCATTCTGATTCGGATCTTGGTAATAGTTTTGGATAAAAATCTCTGAAGAATATGTATGCTCTTATTTTATGTTTATTTTGTGTTTCAATAAATATATAGAGATATACTAAGGTCTAAATAATAACCTCTCTCAAATTTAATAAAAATGCATAGTTTACTACTTAAAAGTAAAAAAGATTTCCAAGTTTGAAGAGTTAATTGGATTGGATGGGTTGTATCATCTTTTTAGAAAAAGATTTCATCAATTAAAAAGAGTTACAGGAAGGTGTGAGCGATTAAACCATGAATGGAAGATTTGAGCTAAGAGGATTTTTAAGTCCTGTCGTTGATTATTAATTGAAAAATTTGATTTCAATAAGAAGACAATCTCATCACTAATTTTTTTAGAGACCACTTCCTATTTATATTCAGATAGAAAATTTTATGAGATTTAAGAATATAATATTATTGCCAAAAATTTCTAAAATTTTGATTATTTATTGTCAATAATTATTAAGTGCATTGCCAAGATTATTTAAAATACACATTAAGAATTTAATAAATTTTTTTTAATTTAAAATTTTTTAAATTAACGCTCTCTATTCTTTTAAATTTAAAATAGTTTTATGTTAAAATAATCAATGATAGAACAAGGTATGATTAAAAAGAATCATTCAAAAGGCTACTCCAAACAAGAAAGATCAATTGGCACAACCAAAGAACGGTGCTTAACTGATGATTTAACCAAAATTGCTAAAGAATTTTCAAGTATTGAGAAGACTAAGCAATCTTTTGCGCAACTTATTCGAAATCAACTACCAAATCTTGATTTTTCTGAATACATAACATTTTACAGTTATCGTATTAAAGAGATGTCCTTGGTAAAACCAGTGAAACCCACAAGTATTAAGGGGTTAAGGATTGCAGCAGTTGATGGAAGTCTTGTTACAAAAAAATTCCAGGGGATTGATTTAATCTTCTTGAAATCTATCGTGGTAAAATATTTCTTTACAAGTCAACATTCTGCAGAAATAAAATATTATCCTGATGTTAGCGGCTATAATAATTATTCTATTCAAACTAATTATTTCAATATTAATGAAAATGGCATTGATCTAACTGGGTCTTTAGAGCAAACTTTCATGGAAATAAATCAATTAAATTCTATCCTAAAAAATAATGATGAATATATTGATTTAATAATTTTGGACGGTTCAATCCTTGTTACTCCTATCAATTTATTATTTTCGAAAAATTATGAAATTTCTAAAAGATATGACCGAGTTCTTAGAGAATATAGAAACCTCTATAAAAAATGTCAAGAGAGAGGTATCACATTAGTCGGCTCAATTAAAGATACTCGAACGGCAGCTTTAACTAATACACTTACTCAAACTATCCAAATGTTAATTTCTGGAAAAAAAATACTTCATGAGTTCTTAAAAATTAATTATCGTGAAATAATGAATTATTTTTCAGATTATGATCTCTTTTCGAGAGTATTAAATGTAGGAGAAAGAAGTTGTGCTTTTAGGTGTAATACTGATATTGATAAGATAAGACATACTAATATTAAGAAGAATATCCCAAATTACTTTCCTGTAGATTTTTTTGCATTTTACTTAAAAAATGTCCCTTATGATAACCCATTAAGAATAGAATTTTTTTTAGATGAGACCCATAATATTAAAGATATTTCGAAAAAAGCAGATTTAATTGCATCCATAATATACCCGCTTTCAAATCTTAATAAAAATTATGGAATTCCGATCCCTCAAATAGAATCTCACCAAAGGTCTGTCTTTAAATCTAATGAGATAAATTTAATCTTTAATTCATTAAAAACACTCTTACACAAATATGGTATCTCTTTTTTTGAAAAAAGAAGAAATCGACGACCATTTTAAAATTAAACTCTTGTAATACGATGTAAAATAATATCTTCAAAAAAAAAATGAATTTTTATTAAAATTTTTAGTTCAAACCCCAATTTTTCTATTTTTGCATAAAGTTCATCAAGAGGTGAATTACTTGAAAATAAGAAATATATATAAGGTTTTTCTATAGGAGATAAAAATTCTATAGATTGAACTAAAAATTTCTCAAAAGTTTCTGTCCCACTTTTTCCCCCCATCCAGCTATAAAAAATTTTTTTTTTATTTGTTGTTTTAAAAATTAACTCGGAAGGTAAGTAAGGAGGGTTGAAAAAAATAATATTAAATTTATGTTTTAATGAAATAGGAAAATTATTAAAAAGATTAGAGTGGATAAAGACAATTTGTTTCTCTAAACCATTTTTTTTGGCATTTTTTTTCGATAGTTTAATTGCATCTAAGAGGATATCAGAGGCGTAAATCTTAATATTCAAACCTAAATTGGATTTAAAATATTTTGCAAAAAAAATGGCAATTATTCCTGTACCTGTGCCCATATCGAGTATATATGATATTTTATTTAATTTTATTCCATCAATATTATCTTTATTAATAAATTGCTTGAAATATTTCAAAAATAAGTAAGTATCATCTAAAGGTTTATATACATTTTTATTAAAATCTAAGTTTAATTCCTTAGATATGTCATCCAAAGAAATTGTATTGGAATTATCCTTTCTAATCCTTATCCCACAACTCTTTTAACTTAATTAATTTTGCAATTTTTAGGAGGTCATCTTTCGAAAATGCTCTAACTTTTTTCTCTTTCTGATTACCTTCTAATAGATTATATATTTCATTTCTTCCAACCTTAAAAATCCTAAGATATAAATATAAAGCTTTTGAAATATTTTTATTCTTATATGGAAAAATCCCTCTTAATAAATCTAAATATATTTTTCTATTATTCTTATCTTTTAAAAAAATATCAATCTTGTGATGAGGTATAAGTTTAATCATAGATAATTTTATTTTTGGAACAGGATAAAAACAATGTGGTGGAACTTCTTTAATTATTGTAGGTTTTACAAACGTATTCACGGATACACTCAAACGGCTATAATTTTTATCATTTGGTTTCGCAACTATTCTCTTAGATAAACTTTCTTCAATAATCATATATGCTTCAGGAATTTCTTCCATCATAAGAATTTTTGAAATAATAGGTCCTGTCATTGTATATGGAATATTTGAAACAACTTTATTATAAAAAGGAATTTTAATTTTTAAAAAATCTCCATGAATTAAATTTAAATTCTCCTTGTTTGAAACAAATTTCTTCAAGAAGTTATAAAGTTTGAAATCATATTCAACTGCATGTACTTTTTTTGCATTTTGAATTAAAATAAATGTTAGTCCTCCTAGTCCAGCCCCTATTTCTAAAATCTCATCATGATTTTTTGATAATTTTGCCTCTAAAATTAATCGATTTGCAGTATTTTTATCTGTTAAAAAGTTTTGTCCTAATCTCTTTTTTGGAATAAGATTTAATCTCTTTAAAATCATTTCAGGTTTAAATGGATCCCAATTTGAATTTTCTTGATTTAAATTCGACATTTTTTGTATTGCCATTTCAGAGAAGCTTTTAGTAAAAACAGAATAATGATTATAAGTGAGAATTTTACAGATTATTTTTTTTTTATAATAAAATGAAAATAAATTTTTTATTTCTGAAATTTTTCACGTCTTAATTGAGAACGACGTCTTTCATATCTTGGTGAGAATTGCCTTCTAGAATCAGTTCTAACTTGTTCATATCGTTGGGTTTTTGAGAATATATAATATTTTACATCTCGACTTAATTCTTTAATAATTAATTTTACCAAAAGATGAACTGGGTCTGAGATACTTGTTCTTTGAGACATATCTTTGAAAGATTCAAATTTCTTTATATTTCTTAATTTAATTATCTCCCACATTAATTTATTCCCTATTCCTGGAATTAATTGAAGTTGGTGCAGTCTTGGTGTTATTGAAACCGAATTATTAAAAAAATATAAAAATTCTTCTGCTTTTTCTTTAATTCTTTCTTCTAGAACCGAATGCAATAAAGCTTTAGATGTGGGAGTTAAATCATTATGATCAATTTTTTTTGTTACTTTTCCTAATTTATGAGATTCTCTGAAATCTCCGTAAATCCCTCTGTCTTGAACTTTTAAATCCGAATCTCTAATATATTCTACTTCATAAAGAACGAAATCTTCGAGACTTATTAATTGAACAATGGGTCTCTGTTTATGCATTGGCACATCATTTGAGAAGTGGCCATGCAAAAGAATATCAAGGATTTGAATAACTCTATCTTTCTTTATAAATTGACTTTTCCCTTTTTCTCTCCCTCTAGGAGATTTATCTCTTCTATTTTTTGAATACCCTAAATCCCTATTACTCAATATAAATCAACTTAACGCTTAGAAAATTTCGCCTATATTAGTTTATCAGGAAATATTTTTTAAAATTTCTTTAAGTTATGATTCATTCATTTTACAATAATTTTCTATAAACTATTTAAATATTTAAATCTTAATTTGGAAAGATTTGAAATAATAGAATTAGAATGCATTAAGACATTATTTTGCTTTAATTTCATTTATTTTATATAAAATTTCTTGCAATTTATCTGAATCAAAATTTTTCCCTTCTGAACTTTTTTCGAAGATAGTTTTTAATTCCGGGACGGTCTGCGGATTTATATTTGCTACATTCACAGCAAAAACACGTTCAAGATTATAATCCTCCGAAAGCATTTTTATTATCTCTAAAGCTTGCTTCTCAGAAAATTTAGAAAATTTTGAAACATATTCTAATGTTATTTGCTGGAAATGAGAGATCTCTTCCGTTGTTCCTGAATCAATAACTGTTTTTTTGAATTTTTCCATTAATTCTTTAACTTCCGGAATTGATAGAATTTTTTCATCTATTAATTTTCGACTAATTTTTAATACCCCTTTAAGATTACTAATTATGGATAAATTACGGTTTCACTCAATTTAAGATAGAGCTCCGGTGCTAAGACGTAAATGTTCTTTGCCAACAATAATCATTTTTTTAGCATTTCCAATTTTTAGCTGAATCTCGTAACACCGACCACGTATCCCAATAACTGTTCCTGTTTTCCCATGAAATCGTCGATGTGGCATACCCCGTTTATGGGCACCAGAATTTGTTATAATATCAACTTTATTTCCAATTTCAAAATCAATTAGATATTTTTCTATTGAGCCTAATCCCCGTTTTCTCACATTCTTTCTATGAAGCCTTCGAGTTTTATTTCTATATCCTTTATGTAATGTCATAATACGGCTTTTGATTAATATACAAATTCAAAATTCAAAAATCTAATTTGATATTTTAATAAAATTAAGATTATTTATTTATTTTACTCATTCATTTTCTATAAATTTTAATTATTTTTATCTATTAGTTTAAAATATGCTATTAGATATTTTAGAAGAAGAAATAAAGGAAAAAATAACAATTGAAAATATTTTTAGGATCTTCAATAATTTTATTATTCCTCTCATTACAAAAGAAGAACAGGAATTTCTTGTAGAATTGGAAGACTTTTTGATAAGAGAAGTAGAGCCTAAGATAGATCTTAGCAAAGACGTCTATGAACTATTTCCAATTTTAGGAAAAGGAAATTATATTCAAAGATTAAATCCATATGGGAATGATGACCACCAAAAATTTGGCATGCGATATGAAATGCTTCTAGCTATGGCAACTTCAATTGTTGATCCAGAACTGGACTTAGCGAGAGTAGTATCAGGTGTTATTTTTGCAAATCCATTATTCCAACATGGAAAGGGAGACCATAATTCTGAAATTATAGACCAAATTATGTCCGGAAAGAAGATTGGGGCTATATGTATAACTGAAAGGCTTCACGGGTCCGATGCGGTAAATATGGAAACTCAAGTAATAGAAGAAACGGATCATTTATTAATTAACGGAGAAAAATTATATACTACAAATGGACCTGTAGCTGATTATTTTATTGTATATGGAGTTTCAGAACCCTCCGATCCCCGAGGCTCAATGTATCAGGTAATTGCAGAACGCGGATTTGAAGGTCTAGAAACCCACAGAATCGCCGTTCAATCGATTCCAAGGGTTCAAATCGGTCAAATACTTTTCAATTCAGTTAAAATACCTAAAAGAAATATAATTGGACCAAAAGGATATGGATATAAAAATTTATTCTCTGGATTAGTTGCAGAACGAGATGCAATCATCGGCTCAAGCCTGGGAATAAGTTGGTTAACTTCAATCACTGCACTTATTTATACAAATTTTCGGAAACAGTTTGGAAGACCCATATATGATTTTCAAGGAGTTAGTTTTCCAATTACCCAATCATTTACGGAATTAATGGCTGCCACTGAATTTGGAATTAGAAGCGCTACTGTATATAAAAAAATGTTAAAATATTTTGATGAACAAAAGTTTATTAAATATAGCGCTGCATTTAGTTCAGGAACAAAATTTCTTGCATCTAATTTAGCTCAAAAAATTTCTTATGAAGCCCAACAACTATGTGGTGGGATTGCCTTTACGGATAATCTCAGAATAGATAAAGCTCTTGAAGTAAGTAAAGTACAAGAAATAATTGGAGGAGCAAGGAATATTCAACTACATTTGGTCAGCAGAGCAATCAGAGATATGGTCAAGAGGTTAGTATTTTAAAGATTTTTTTGCCTTTATTTATCTCTCAGAATAATTAAATTGTATTTCTTTCGATTTTTAATTTAAAGTCATATGTTTCCGTTAAATGTGCTTTATTAAAAAAACTGCAATCCAGTAAAATGGAATCAAGCACAATTCGATAAATATAGATATAATAAAAGGAGCTGTTAGAGATATATCACCCTCTTGTTTATTGAAAAATCTTATTGCAAAGACTTCTCTTTGAAATTCTTATTGCAAGACTTCACTCTATTGATACAGAATTAGTAGAACAAGATAAATCCATAAAGAAAGCAGAGATTAAAACTTTATTTGATTATCATTATCATCTTCACCATCATCATCATTGTTCGATTCTTTATTTCTTTCCTTATCTTCATTATAAATAAATCGATCAAGAGGCTTTTCGGCTTTTATATTCTTTATGTATTCACTGATGTCCCTCTTTATATATCCTTTTTCTTTAAGGTCCTTTATTAACTCATCTGTACCATTCAGAGTTTGATTGTCATTCTCAAGAATATCTTTAAGGGCGTCTAGGTCACCCTTTCTATTTAATTCGATTATTTCATCGAATCTCTCTTTATAAATTCCTTTTATTTTCATTAGCTCGGCGAAATATTTGTTGCTAATAATTATTATATTCTCTGGATACCTGATTCTTTTATCATTTGGAAGTTCTTTAGTAAGCTCGTCCCAAAATCTATACCACTTTGTCCCGACAATAAAGGTAAGAATCTCGGGATGCTGATACTTTAAGATTTTATCCAAAATATTCTTTTTTTCCAACAAATTTGTAAAATCGAATTGGACAAATTTTATCCGATCTAATTTTTTTAATAAATTCTCCAATTTGGGGATTAATAAATTTCTATCTTTTAAATCTTTTAAAAGTCTTTGGAGGAATTTTGTATCATTATAAAATAACAAATCGGCACGTTTTTCACTTAGAGGCAGATATATCCTCGGTTCCGAATAAATTTTTGGAACATCCGAAGAACTTTCTCTTCTCTTATCAAAATCTTCAGTAACTAAACTATAAATATTTTTATGAGTTTTATTTCCTATTTCATATTTTCCATCTTGAAGAAACCTTTTTGCATATTCTTCTGGCGTTAAAATCTCTTTAGCTATCGTCCAAATCGTAGTAATGCCCACAGCATGTTTTTTTGAAATATCAATTTGTGATCCCGAATTTGGATCCTTAATATCGGCTTTTATCTTTTCTCTTACATCTTTTGGTATCTTCGGTGGAGGGGGAAACCTCTTTTCATATATTTCTGGCGTTAAAGCCTTTTTAGCTATTGCTGCAATCCCACCACTGGATACACCATGTTTTTTTGCGAGATCACCTTGCGATCCCGAATTTGGATCCTTAATGTCAGCTATTATATTTTCTTTTATATCTTCTGGTATCTTCGGAGGAGGGGGAAACCTCTTTTCACGTTCTTCCAGCGTTAAAACCTTTTTAACTATCCTTCCAACTAAGGATTTGTTTACACCATGTTTTTTTGCGATTGCAGGTTGCGTTCCCGAATTTGGATTTTTGATGTCGGCTATTATCTTCTTTCTTACCTTTTTTGGTATTTTCGGTGGTGGAGGAAACCTCTTTGCATAATCTTCTGGCGTTAAAGTCTTTTTAGCTATCGTCCAAATCGTATTAATGCCCACAGCATGTTTTTTTGAAATATCACCTTGCGATCCTGAATTTGGGTCCTTGATGTCGGCTATTATCTTTTCTCTTTCATCTTTTGATATCATCGGTAGTGGAGGAAACCTCTTATTCTTTTCTTCAGGCCTTAAAACCTTTTTAGATATCCTAACAATAGTTTTATATGTATAAACTTATATTATTTTGTTATAAAT
>JAHLWH010000218.1 GCA_019058015.1 Promethearchaeota archaeon
CCCGCACCATATACATCTGCAGTGTCAAAAAAATTAACACCTAAATCAATAGCTCGATGGATTGCTTTAATTGATTCTTCATCATTAACAATTCCATAACTAGCTTGTTTACCCTCCACGTTTGTTAATGTCCCTCCGATAGGCCAACAACCTAATCCTAAAGCACTAACTTTAATTCCACTTTTGCCCAATAATCTATGATTCATTTTTCTCATTTTATTATCTCGTTAAATTTCCAATACAATTATATCCTAATAAAAACAATTATCTTAGTTTATATATCTTGCCAAAAAAAATGAAGTTAAAAAATAGATTTTAAAAATTTTTTTATCCAAAAAGTACTACAAAGGTCATAATAAGCCTACTGATTAGTGGAACTGTAAAATTATTATTCAATTCAAATGAAATATATACTTCAAAATGTGGTTTCCTTGATAATGAAAAACTGAAGAACCTCATAATTAGGGACCGAAAATTAGAGGTCATTTTTTTATACTAACTTCTTTTAGTATAACCTTTATATGATGGCTCGTAGTATCGCTCTTTTCCTTTTGTGCTACTAGTCCACAATGCTCCTTCAGGACAAAGATTAATGCATGCGCAACATCCACCGCATTTATTTTTTATTCTTTTAGGAAACGATGTTTTTGAAACTATTTCTATGGCATTCCAGGCGCAATTGTCTAGGCAAATTTTGCATTTAGTACAAGTTTCTTTATTTATTTTAATTGTTCCAAGAAGCATTCTAAGGGATGTATCATTATTTGCAATCATAGAAAAAAGCGAGGTGCCTATAATTTGAGTAAATTTTGGTGGATTTTTACTTTTTTTTAGCACTATTTCATTATATTCATTAAATATATTTATTCCAAAATTATACGCTTTCTGGAGTTCAGGTTCCTTATAGATATATTTCTCATTTCCCGGAGAATTCAAAGGAGTATAAGTTTGAGGTGCATATACTGATAACTTTGCGATTGAGGTAAATCTTTTTTCAATAAGTATTTTATTTATATTAGAAAAAAAACTCCCGAAATTTGTTGCTCCTGTAGCACCAATAAACGCATATTTCTCATTGATTCGCGGTATGGTTTTAAGAAATCGCGTAAATATTGTAGGTACACCGAATGCATGTACCGGAGCCATGAACCCAAATAAATCAAATCCATTAAACTCAGAAGCATTTGTAAAATCTCTCATTTCTAATAATTCGCATTCATGACCTGATTTATTAATACCTTCCTTTACTTTTTCCGTAGCTCGTTTTGTATTTCCGGTAAGACTTAGGTATATTATTTTGCATTTCATTGTAATGAAAAATAATTACTTTTTTTTTTGTTAATAGCATCAGTCTATTAAGTTTTCACATTGAAGAATTGTTGGAATCTAATAGATGTAATGGATACGATTTTACCAATGCTAAAATAAGTTTTTAACAATTTCTTTATAAATTGAAATCAATTACATGATAAAATTGGTATATTTACAATTTTACACTTAGTAATTAATTATCTTATGAGTATTAGAGTTTATCAGCAAAACTTTCGGCGAAACTTCGAATTTTATCCCAATCACGAAAATCGTTGCGTCCATTCATATCAATTTTCAAACTTTTGTCCTGGGAAAATCCTTTTCCTGCTAGTTTTAAAGCCAATTGACCTGTTCTACCTATTTTTGAATCTTCTGAAAAATCTAAAATACCTCCAAAAGCATTGTATATATCTGCTTCGAGTTCATAATTTTTCATTAACCGCTTTGCAATATCTTCTTTGGCTTCACTTGGCTTTGCAATAGCATACGCACCACAGGTGAATACTCCTAATTTTTTATTTTTGAATTTAATTTTATTTTTAGCTAAGAATGATTTGACTTGTTTTTTCCATGAGTTTATTTTCAAACTAGTCCCAATTATAATCCCATCAAAATCATCCAATTGTGGCCAATTTTTAGATTTTCCTTTCCCCAGATTAAAAAGTTCGGGTTCAAAACCTTTTTCCTTTAACGTTTTAGCAATCTCTTGAGAAATTTCTTCGGTAGAACCATAACGAGTTCCATACGCAATT
This sequence comes from Promethearchaeota archaeon, assembly GCA_019058015.1. Classification (GTDB taxonomy): domain Archaea; phylum Asgardarchaeota; class Lokiarchaeia; order Sigyniarchaeales; family SOKP01; genus 6H3-1. Next base: position 2,064 of record JAHLWH010000218.1, read on the forward strand.
AATATTCTCTTGTTTCCCATTTATTTCTCTCAACTCCATTGATTTTAATATTTTTAAGAATATTTATTCTAAAGATATTTAACTTAATTATTTTATTCTATCATAAATTGTTTTCCAAGGGTTTAATTCAAGGAAACTCTCATCAATGTTTTCAACCATTTTTATTAACCTATCATAGCTAAATGTAATAGTTGCTTCATCCAATTTAATATGTTTTCGTGTAGTAGTATCGGATAAACAACCAATAATAGCGCGTGGAGTTTCATCTTTTTCGAGTTTTAACAGAAATATCTTGAAATAACCGACAAGAAGATTTTACATTCAAATTATTTTTTGATATCTCCACCAAATGTTCATGAATTACGCAATCTAATCTTGAAAAAAATGGGGGGATTAATAGAGTAAATATTAATTAAGGAATTGTGATAACTCTTAAGAAATCTAAGCATATGAGAACAAGAAAGACAACTTGGATCAATAACTGTAATAAATTCTCACGCGAAAACATAGACACTTCTCTCTCAACACCTATTATTTTAGGTACCCAATATAGAAAGAATAGAATAAACGGAAGTAGTAATATAGCAATTTGATACCCAGCGAGACTAATTAAATATTTATAACTGATAATCCAAAATGCTATCATCGTAAAAAGTAGCCCTCCAATATGGAAATAACGAGCCCATTTTGTAATTTGGTTTAATTCTCGAGAAACTTTTTCTCTATCTTTTTCATTCATTCCTTTCGTTTTTAATTGCGTTACTAGGTATTCAAACCTCATTACTTGGTGCATAACATTAATAAAAGCCACAAATGAAATCATCATTAAAAAGGTAATTGTGACAATTCCCCCCTCAGAAGGCGGGTTATCCCAAGCAAGAGCAACTACAACGAGGTCTGCGCCAAGTAAAGCAGCAGCAGAAGCTAGAACGCCAGGAGATGCTCTAGCACGCTCAGCAGCATCACTATCCGATTTTATACTCATAATCATTTATCTATGTTTAGTTTTTTTTATATATTTATAAATTATTCAGTAAATTGGATATTCTAAAAATTGTTTTGTAGTTAAAAGAGAATTAATCGAAATATAAGAAATTATTCACATTTTTTAATATGGTCAAAAAATGAGTATCTCCGCCAGATTGACTGGTGAGAAAAAAATTAGAAATATTTGGTCTGTGGTAGGATTTATACTGTTTTTGAAGGGCTTATAGGTAGTAAAACTGCTATTAGTTATTTTAGTTCATAAATTCTTTTAATGTAGAGATAAAATCTCCAATTTTCGCATCGGTACCTTCCACAGCAGGTCCTTCAGCCCCTTGCATTTGTACTTCAAGATATTCGGGACAGACCTCCTCAACACATCCAATTTTTTCAAGAATCTTTTCATTTCTTTTATAAAAATCTTTCTCCATCTCAATGCATGAGTAGAAAAAGTTTAGAAATCAAATTAAAAGCTATGGGGTGTGAACTCGAACAGGAAAATATTAATTTTCTCGATGGAATCTTGAGTAAAATAAAAATCTAAAATGAATGTCACAAATATCTCCTGTAGATTTACCTAAATAGTGTTTCCTTTAATTAAATTCGATGAATAAGAACACTAAATACTTCATTTGAATCGGATGACCAACCGAAGATCTCAAACTCGCAATATACTTCAAAATAATTTGATAAAAATGTAAAAATTTATATAGAGTGAAATTAAATTAATTTTTGCTTAAAATCCAATTTTAAGTAAAAAATAATAAAGGGTGAAAAATGTGCCGTATGTGTTTATAACATCTTCATTTCCTCCTCACACAGCAAATAAGATTGCGAAGAGATATGTTGATAGTCTTAAAGAATTTAGATCTAAGCTACGAAATTTGTCAAAAGAAATTATACCAAATGCGATAAAGGCTACCACAGAGGGTATAGAGTCTATAGGTGTTCATGATATCAAAGAAGGAAAATTAGAAGAATTTCTAGTTTTAATACATCAATATATGACAAATTTTCATGAAATTGAAGGACACAGGTACCAGATAGATGTTCGATTTAAAGTCACAGAAGCTATGGAAATGATAGGTTTAAAGATGCCTGAATAGTTTTTTTAACACTAAAATAGTTTAAACTATAAATCTACTTTTTTTTTCTTTTTTTGTGAGTAGAAAAAATATGGAATAATGAAAATTTTTTAGATGTAGATAAAGTGGTTTCCGAATAAGTAAAAAATATTATGATTTTTTATTATTTTTTATTAATATTTTTTTAATAAAATTTTCATTTTAATTAATTTTCTGAGAATTTATTCATGAAATACTACAGTTAAAATATCAAAAAAGGAAGTGAAAAACTTAATATTTTATTTCAATCCAAGTTTCTTTTTTTCCTGTTCGATTAATTCTCGCCGTAAAATTTTACCGGAACCCGATTTTGGAATGGTATCCACAAATTCGACCTCACGAATCTTCTTGTAAGCAGAAATCCTTTCAGCAACCCAATCTATTATGTTTTGCTCACTTATTTGACCTTTAAACTCCGGTTTTAAAATTATAAAAGCCTTCGGAATTTGACCGACATCCAGTTCTGTAGATGGCTTACCAATAACAGCAGCATCAAATACGTGGGGATTTTTAAATAGCAAATCCTCAAGTTCAGCGGGTGCGATGCTCCAACCTTTATACTTTATCATTTCCTTTATACGGTCAGCAAGATGTTCATACTCATCTTCGTCGATATATGCCATATCACCTGTTCTTAGCCATTTCTCACCAGTATTAGGGTCGGTCCAAAATGCACCTTCAGTTGCTTCAGGGCTTTTCCAATAGCCTTTCATAACTTGAGGACCTTTAATAACCAATTCGCCAAGCTGCCCACGTTCAGGTATCTCTTCACCTGTCTCTAAATCAATAATCTTATGAAAAGTATCTGGAATTAAAGTGCCTTGAGATTCCATTTTGCGGCGATACATAGGATTTACAGCAACGACCGGAGAAGCCTCAGTTAATCCCCAACCGTGTTGGATAATCACGTCTTTAGCGTTGCATTTTTCTTTTGCTAATTTATCGAACCTTTCAAGAAGTTCGAGAGGGATTGGTGCAGCACCATTGTTAAATATTTTGAGGTTTGCCCAATCATATCCTTTTACGTTTGGGTTTTCGAGGTGTCGAACTACTGCAAGGAATATTGGAGGGACACATAGACTGTATGTAGCTTTATACTTTTCTATGAGTTCGCAGAATTCTTTCACCTTGAATCGTGGTGTGACTACTTGTGCTGCGCCTAACCAAATTGCTTGGTTCATACATACATTTAATCCATAAATATGGTAAAGGGGAAGCACAGTCATAGCGACATCTAATTCACTTAATTCGAAAATTTGGGATATTTGGATTACATTCGACACTATATTGTAGTGTGTAAGCATGGTTCCTTTCGGTAGACCTGTTGTTCCACTCGTATATACTAGTGTTGCGAGGTCTTCTTTAGCGTTGAAATCGTATTCTGGAGGTTTTGGTTTTGTTTTCTTCATTAGTTCTGACCATCCAATGGTTCCTGCTGGAGTTTCTGGTTTCTCTTCTTTCTCTTCTAATTCTATTACTATAATGTTTTTGAGGTTTGTTTTATCTTTGACTGCTGCTACGTTGGGGTATTCAGGTTGGGAAACTATGATCGTTTCTGCTCCAGAGTCTTTTGCTTCATATTCTACTTCAGTTTCTTTGAATAATGGGTTCATGGGGACCATAATGGCACCTGCTTTTTCTAATCCGTAGAATGAAATTATCCATTGGATTGAGTTCGGTCCGTATAAAGCAACTCTATCTACTTTTTTCACACCTAAATCTTTTAATGCTGTAGCGAATATATCTACCTGTTCTTTAAGTTGTTTGAAGGTCATTTCTTTGGGGTATAGGAAAGCCGGTCTGTCTGGAAATCTTTCAGCTGTATCTTCTAAAACTTTATGAACAGGGATTTCAGGATAATAGAGGTGCCCCCTTTTGAATTTAACCAAGATTTACACCTCAAAGTTTATATCAATGCTATCGTTCATGATTTATCAATTTTCATAGACTTTAATTAGATTATGATATAATGCATTTGTTTTATTTTAAAAAAAAAAATAAATTATTTTATTAAAATTAATTTTTAGCTTCAATTATTAATTCAAATATATTAAGCTGCCAAAAATTCTAGATCTACTAATTTTCTCTCCCTTTATAATTAAGGAATAACTTTTTGGATAAATTCTCCAATTTTAGTAATTGCTTCTCTTGCTTCTGGAATATCATTCAAGCCAAATCCCTGGAACACGTGAGGCATATCATCCCATGTTTGTAATGTAGCATCAACTCCAGCTGCTTTTGCTTTATCAAAAAAACGCACAGAATCGCTGTATAACATTTCGCTTGTACTTGCATGCAACAATAATGGTGGTAATCCTTTTAAATCGCCAAAAAGTGGTGATAGGAGTGGAGCACTTCTATTTGCATCTTTTACATATGCAGGCATCCACCAAAACATCCCAATATCAGCTAAAATCGGATCTGTTTCTGCTCTCTCATAGAAAGATTTGTCAGAGAGAGTATAATCTACGAAAGGTGACAGACACACAGCTCCGGCTGGTAATTCTAAACCGTCATCTTTTAGTTTTAAAAGAGTTGTAAGAGTTAAATTACCTCCTGCAGAGTCTCCTGCGATAACAACATTTTTGGGTTTAATTCCTGTTGAGAGAAGCCATTTGTAAGCGGTAGTACTATCTTCTATTGACGCAGGAAAAGGATGTTCAGGAGCAAGACGGTAATCAACACTTAGTACTCGCATTTTTGTTTCTTCACCAATCGCAACTGTTAATAATCGATGAGTATTAGGTGAGCCTAAAATAAATCCTCCGCCATGAAGGTAAAATATTACTTTATCTTCAGAAGCATTTGGTATTATTTGCCATTCGGCAGGAACTCCTCCTGCATCAACAGATTCTATTTTTACATTGTCAGGTATAGGAAATTGTTTTTGGTCATAATCTCCTATGAATTCGAACATATATCTCAATATTTTTGCTAAATAAAGCATTTCGTCCATCGTAAGTAGTTTGAATGCTTCTTCTTCTTCAATTTCTTTCTTGAAAAATTGTTCATTAACTTTCATTACTTTTTCCCAAAATGGTAAAAAGTCGATAGTTTCATTTGGGTACTTTCTAAGAGATTTTGAAATCCCTCGCATTTGAATTTTTTGACCTTCATCCAACCATTTAAGAACATCAGGACGTATCTTTTCTCTATTTAATATTGGCATCTAATTGAATCGCCCATTTTTAATTTAATTTTACTTTAATTACTTAATTTTATATCTATATTTCTTTAAAAATATTTATTAATTTCTTTAAAGTAAAAAAAAAAAAGATATTTCTCAGTTCCCTTTAATTTTGAAAAGAATGACTCCGAAAAAATATTTATTAACATTTTAATTGCTACAATTATATCTCTGAGGTGTGTGATCTTTCAAGTTCTTCAGATCTCCTATATCCTTTTACGAAAATAATATTGTTTTCAAAAAAAAAAATTTTGTAAGCAGAAATCCTTTCAGCAACCCAATCTATAATGTTTTGCTCACTTATTTGACCTTTAAACTCGGGTTTTAAAATTATAAAAACCTTAATAACTCTCTCTAGGAGATTATTATAAGCATTTAAAAAAGGTTAGAGGATTAAAATTAAAATAATTTGAAAATTTACAAATTTCTTAACTCTTCACATATTTATTACAATATAAATTTAATAAAATATAATTTCTTTATAGTTCAATCATTTCAAGGCTAAATCTATGATGGAAAATAATCAAATTGATGAAAAGATTAAAAGTTATATAAAAAGTTTAAAGAGGAGATTTACGGAGAAACTTCAGAAAGAAAATGATATTAAAATATTCATTTTAGGTTCAGGATTTCCGGATATAAGAAAATGTCTTGAACAATCATGTGAAAGTTGTGATAATGAAAAATGTGTAGAACCCAAAAGAAGGAAAAAAGTCCGAGATGCATTACGATGTTTAAATATTATTTCGATTTTTCCTGAAGAATGTAGTTTGCTCCATCCTGTTATAGAACAAGAATCTATTTTTGAAAATGAAGATGTAGATCAGATTATTATTCTTTCAGAGGATCCGAGAGGTTCAGCGCATGAATTAGGTATATATTCAAAAAATAAATTAATTGCACCAAAATTGAGAGTATTTGTTCCCACCGAATATCATCCTTTAGAAGATCCTTCTGATACTCATTTTAATAACCCACTAGATTATCTTTCATTATTAGGGGATCAGAGTTTTATGACAAATGCATATTTAACCCATCTTACAAAATATGGACATATATATGCTTTTAAGAGTGAAAATGAGCTTTTAAGAAAAATTATACTGCTCTCCCACTGTTACAAAACAATAAAGATGTAATAAATAGTTGAAGTTGATCAGATCAGAAAAGTTGATCAGATCAAAATATTTAAATATACTAATTTAATATTTATATATTGAGTAATATGAAATTAAAAATACATAGTTAATATTAAAAGAAAAAAAATTGGTAGAGAGTATGGATAATTTAGAAGATCGAGAAATTGATGAAGAAATTAAGAAAATTAATCCAAACTTAGATATAATTGAAAGAGATCTTGGAATAATCGGAAATGATATTAGATTTAAGATACTTAAATTTTTATATAATTCAAATGGAAAAATAAATTTTAACCAAATTTCAGAAAAATTGGGGATAGATAGAAGCA
>JAHLWH010000219.1 GCA_019058015.1 Promethearchaeota archaeon
AGATAAGAAGCTGTGAAATTAGACAAAGAAATTTAAGTATGGATTAATTGAACAAAAATTAGCAAATTTTCCACCACTGGAGTTAAATTCTTCTGAATTAAGAAAATCTGCTGTAATTATTCCAATTAAACCAACGAAATCGAGCTATAATATAATTTTTACTTCTCGTTCTCCAAAATTGAAACATCATACAGGTGAAATAAGTTTTCCTAGAGGCATTTTTGATTTAAATCTTGATAATACACTCCAAGAAACTGCTTTAAGAGAGAGATATGAAGAAATTGGAATCCCTCGTGAAAATTTAAAAATTAATGGAAGACTTGATGATTTACCAACCCTTAAGGGATTTATAATTCGACCTTTTATAAGCTTAATTATTAATTCAAATAAAATAGAATTCAATATAAACCATAAAGAAGTAGAAGAACTAGTTGAAATCCCTATTGAATATATTACCCAAAAAAATCTTTTTTGTGAAATCCCATTCCCAAAGGATCCTAAAAATTGGAAAATGCTAAGTTTTAAATTTAAAGATCCTTATACAAATCGTATTTTCAATATTTGGGGCGCCACAGCTCATATGCTCCAAGAATTTATAAAAAAATTATACGATATGAAGGTCATTACTCCTGAATATAAAAGACCTACTCTTCCAGAATGCGTAGAATTTTTGCAAAAAAAGAAATCATAAAAATTACAAAAAGAAAAATTGAAAAAACATATGTAATTAGAAATTTCAAACAATTTTTTTAATTAATTAACGAATTCAATATTGCAGAGTGAAGTATAGAAAATGTTTGAGAATTCTGAAATTTCAGAAGAATTTATACTGAAAGATGGTAGGGTTGTACTAATTAAACGATTGTCAATTGAGGATTATGAAAAAAATAACAATTATGAATTTACCCATAACTGGCTAAATCAAGTTAATAAATATTTATTAGGAGAATTTGAGAAAGAAAATTTACAGCAAAATAAAGAATATTTTTACAACAAATTATCTAATAAAGCGGAGGACTTAATGATAGGGGCAATTTATAATCAGAGGATTATTGTTTCAGCAGGTGTTAGCGTAAATCTGAAGTTAAAAAAAATAAACCATGTTGGTAATTGGGGTATATCTGTACATCCAGATTTTCAAAATCAAGGATTGGGCGCTAAAATATTGAAAATTATAGAGGATATTGCCAAAGAAAGAGGGTTAAAAAGACTTGAAGCAGATTTTTATGAAGGAAATGAAATTGCGGAATATCTCTATGTTAAAAAATTGGGTTATGAGATTGAAGGAAGACAAAAATACGCAGCCCTCTTGAAAGATGGAACCTATGTTGATAAAATCACAATGGGTAAAATAATAGATAAATCTCTGAAAAAAAATAAATAAAATTTCTTTCTTTCGATAATAACAATATAAACAATTTCTATTATTTTTTTATAATAGATTTCTATAAATTATGTTTTTTCTTTCAATTTTTCTTGTAATTCTTTAATCTCTATGAGCTGATTATCTATTTTTTTTATCAAAGATTTTCTTGTTTCGAAATCACATAAACAGGTGTTCGTAATCTTTTTCCCTTTTTCAATATTTTCTATTGCCAGCTCAATTTTTCCAAGCTCTTTATAACATGTACCCATTTTATTATAAGTTTCGTTAGTAAACCATCCATATGGATCAAGTTTTAATGCTTTTTGAAACTTTTCTATCGCTTTTTCATATTCTTTAAACTCCATTAAAATTTCGCCGTATGAATCATAGTAATTTCCATCATTAGGAACGAGTTCTATTAAATTTTGAATTGTTTCTATTGCTTCCTGTTTATTTTTCATATATATAAACCAATAAGCTTTAGTATTAAGAAGGTTATAATCTTCTGGGTACAAATTAATTAAATTTTCGATTATTTCTAATCCTTCATCAAGATTCCCTTTTAATTTAAGAATCCATGCTTTTTTCAAATAAAAATTCTTATTATCATTAGGAAATTCTTTTATTTTATCCCCTATTAATGATAATGCTTGCTCTAGTTGATTATTTGAAACTAAAATTTTGGTTTTTGTAAAATATAAATCTATTATTTTAGGATCCAAATCAATACCACTATCGATTGCATTAATGGCTTCGTTATGTTTCTCCATTATTTGTAATATAATACTTTTAAATTGATAATATCGAGCTTTATTAGATTTATTGGGATCTAAAGAAATTGCTTTATCAATATCATCTAAAGCATAATCTTCATTTGCTTTTTCTTCGTTATAAATATAGATGATGTTATATCCAAGGACTAATGCTTTTGTAGCATAAGAAATCGGATGGTTAGGATAAAGTTCAAGCATCTTTTTAGCACTATTTAAAGCAACTTCAAAGTTTCCACGTGCTATGTATGAAAAAGCTAACATGAAAAAATAAGAAGTATAAATTTGGTCATCTTTTATAACAGGAGACCCCTTAATTCCTCTCTTCAAAGTTTTTATTGCTTTTTTAAATTCTTTTAATAGACATAGAATTTTTGCTTTAAAAATAATAAGACCTAAATCTCTTTGATTTAATTTAATTGCAGAATCTACTTTTTTTAGAGCTTTATCATATTCTGCCTTCTTTATCATATTCTGCCTTCTTAGATCTTTATCATATTCTGCCTTCTTAATTAAAGGTTGGATATTTTTATAAATCTCCCCGATTTTTGATGAAAAAAAAGGATCTATTATTTCAAGAATCGTTGGGTCTATATAATAATTATATTCAGAACTAGTAGGATAATAGTTCTTTACTACTTCTTGAATATTTTGCCACACAATCCCTTCCAATTTATCAAAAGTATCTATTAATCGTTTTTCAGTTTCAATTTTATAAGCCAAATATTTAATATATTCTGGTAAAAATTCTCTTAATGATTCTATTAAATTTTTATTAAATAGACTATCACAGATATCATCTAATATATTATCTAATAAATGTGTTGAATCTAAAGATGGATTATTGTTTAATGCTTTTTCATAAAGTTTATTCAAATAAGTAAATTTTATGATATAATCTTTTACAATAGCTCTTAATACTTTCTCTATTCTCTCATTCGCTTGAAAAAAATAGATTTTCTCTTGTTCATCTTCTAATTTAAAAAATTTTATTGGATAAAAATTCTCTTCTACAATTTTATAAACGTAATAATCAAGAATTGTTTTTTTAATATCATATTTGCTAGAGAATTCCTCAGGTGAAATATATTCAGGATATTGATTCGGATGATTTAGGGAAAGAAAAAGTAAAATTTTGTCAAAATCTTCCTCATTACTTAAAGTATTTTTAACTTTAGCATAATCTAATTTTAGTATATTATTTAGAAATCGAAACTTTAATTCGTCATCTTCTATTTCATATTTTTCAAAAATTTTTATAGTTTTCTTCGTAATATCTTCAATTCTTTTGCTTTCTTCTTCCAAAATTGATTGTCGGTCTAGATCATATAATTTCAATACTTTTGAGTATTCCGTTTTACCATCTGGAGTAATCTTATATTGCTTATTTTCATTTATTACAAATCCTTTGGTCATTAATAAATTAAGATTTTTTGATAAAGAAGATTGATTAATTGAAAGAGGTTCTTCACGAAAATCTGACCATTTACAATAATCATTGTTATTAACCATCCAAAGTGTAACATGATCGTAATTCCTTTTACTTATAATTGCTTTTGGAGGATAATTTAATTTTCTTCTACCAGATTCTTTTAAATAGGCCAATTCACTTAGTCTTTCTTTGCCTGCTGGTGTAATTTGATAGTAATCTCGCTCAGGTTTTTCAACAAGACTTTTACTAATAAGATTATTTAACTTACCTGACAGTGTTGACTCACTTATTTCAACTTTAAAATCTGACCATCTACAAAACTTGTTGTTAGAAAGCATCCATAAAATAATTTGTTCATTATCTCGATTACCAAAAGGAGGACTTAAGACATTCTCAGGTGGATACATTATATTTATATTTTCTGAGTGACTCATTATAAAACACAAAAAAAATATTATTAATAATAAATAATTCAATCATATTTAAATACTTTGCACTTCACATCGGCTTTTGAACTTCGTGTGAAGTTCGGCTTCATAACCTATATATGAATTATTTTCTTTATTAAAATTAATAATAAAAAATTGAAAAAAATTAGAAGTGATAAAAAAAAATGGCCCCCCAAGTATGTGCAGAAAATGAAGCACTTTGCGATAGTGTTGAAATAGAAATTGTTTTAGAAAAACTCCCTGAATCAAGAAAACAAATCGAGAAAAAAAAAGTTGATGATAAACAAGATAAATCACGATTATTGAAATTATTTAAGAAAGCAAAATATAACGCTAAATATCATGCAGAGTTAATTGAAATAAAGAAATTTAAAAGCCAGATTCATTTTAGAAACTATGGAGTTTTTTAAAAAATCTAAATAAATTTTTTCATATTATATATTAAAAAAAAAATAAAAAATCACAAAAGAGGGAAAAAAAAATGAAAACAAATAGAAGAAATAAAGAAAAACAAGTAAAAAATATAAAAAATTATCCTACAGGATATAATCCTCAGTATTTTAGATATTAAAAAATCTTTTTTTTTATTTTTATTATATTTAATTTTTGGAATTAATTGCTTCTACTTAAGGTTATCATTTTTGTGTTAATTTTTTGCATTATTTAAAATAATTTAGTATTAATGGTCATGCAGAAAACCATTGGGAAGAGTTTCTCCACATAAACATTGACTTGGATGACTATATACTTCGCAAATTCTTACAATTAAATCACAAGAAATAACATTTGCAATTTTTCTGGCTTCTTCATGAGCAAATTCTTCGGAAAGATTCAAAGTATCCATTAAGAAATGGGCAACCAGATGTTCATGCAATTTAAAATGCTGAGCTTCTTTCTTCCCGGCAGCAACTAACTCAACACTTCTATAAGGTTCCCATCTTACAAATCTTTTTTCAACTAAACGTTTCACTGCACTATTCACAGTGCTATGTTTGATATTTAAGGCTTTAGAGAGAACACCTACACTTATTGAGCTGTTTATTTTTTCTAGATAATTCAAAATTTTATCTTCAAGCATAGTAAATCATTTCTTATTTTTTTGTATATTTCCTTTAAAATAATTAAAGTTAAACGTGCACTTGAAAGACTAATATCATGGTTCCTATTCCAGCCATCATTAAAAGAAATTGCCTAAGTGTATGTTTTAATTCTATATTACGATGTTGTAATTCAGGATATAAATCAGATAAAGCAATGTAAATAAAGCTAGCAGCAGAAAATGCCAAGATATAAGGAATCGCAGCTTTTGTAATGTCTAATATAAAATAACTCACAATTGCTGCAGGTATGGTCGATGAGCCAGATAAAGTATTGTAAAATAATGCTTTCTTTTTTGAATAATCTTGATCAAGTAGTATTCCAAAATCACCTACTTCCTGAGGAACTTCATGAGCAATAACAGAAAGGCTTACAGCTATACCCATTGCAAAACTAATTAAGAAACTAGATGCAATAATAATACCATCAATAAGATTGTGGAAAGAATCTCCAATGAGAATAATTGGACCAGGAGCACCATGCACTTCACAATTTGTTACATGACAATGGCGCCAAATTATCAATTTTTCAAGAACAAAAAAAACAATCAATCCTATTAAAATAGTTGCTAATATCAATGATATATTTTGATTAACTTGTTCTATTACGGTGATATTTTCAATAGCATGTTCTATAGCATGTGGTATCATTCCTAAAAAAGCTGTAGCAAGTAAAGTCCCGGTAGCATATGAAATTAAGCATGGAATAAGTGTATTCTGTACCTTATCATTAAACAGCAAAAATGCACCCGCTGACAATATTGCTCCAACACTGCCCAAAATACTGAATAGAATAACCCATATTAACATTTTTTCATTCTCTGTTATAATTTATTTTAAAAATTATTAAAAAAAATTACGATATGTCGTAAACTAGTATAAATAAAAAATAATCAGAAATTTAAACTTTACGATAAATCGTAATTATACAATTTTATTAATTACTATCTTATTTTTTTATTAGACAAAGTAAGATGCTAAATATATAGATGTACCGATTATAGTCGCAATAATTATTATTATAATAAATAATAACCTTAAAAGTAAAGTTTTTTTAAGTGGTTTTGATAATACTGCTTTAAAATTAAACTTTTCTCGAGATTTTAAAGTTACTGGTATGTAATAATTTATTGTAGAAGTCTTAAATTTTACTTGGTCTAATGGAACACATAAGTATATAAAAATCAGACAGCATACAACGACCATAAAAATTGTACTGATAACAGAATCAAGAATTAAAACTGTTGATGTTGCTAGAGCCCAACTTTGTGTTATTTGTAAAGAAATAAAGAATAACAATCCCGGGATGGCAGCTACATCAAAAAAATCTAATTTTCTAAATTGCTTAGCAAGTTTTAGCTCAGTGGGTTTGTATGTGCGAATTTTGAAGAATTTATAACGAAATTTTCTTTGAAATTTTAAAATCTTATCGGAATCATTACATTCGATTAGATCACCATTAACATTACTAAAATCCTGCGAAATTGCTCTTATAACTAAAATTGAACCGAAAATGATTGAAAACCACCAATAAAGAGTGCCAAATAAAATAAAAAAATTCCACATTACAACAGAAGTAGCAATAAAGAAAATCCCCAAAATGAGGTTAGTATAAGAACGGTGAGTTGTACTAATTTGATTACTTTTCATAAATTCAGAAATTTCTTCTTTTTTCATAGAACATTCAAAAACTTCTGATATATCCTCGGTTATGGGATCTATTTCTTTTAATCTTATTTTAGATTTCTCAGGCTCAAACCACATTTCATATAAATCATCCTTGGTTGCAATTTCAAAATAATGCTGAGGAGTTAAAACCAAAAAGAACAAAGCAAAACACTCCATAATAGCTGAAAAAATTAATAAGATTCCCTGAATTGGGTTTTCTAATCTTGGAATTGCGGACATGTTTATGAGATAAAAACCTTCAATAAATGATAAAACGATAAAAGGCATTAACAGCACCACCCAAATAAGTTTAGGTCCTAAGTGGTTGTTTTGATACCGTAATGCTTCAATATCTTTTTTAAGAATTTTTGTAGTCCATGGAGAAGTAGGTCTAAATTCATGAAAATACAAATTATTTTTAGAATTTGAAAAGACACCTCGAAAAGAGCTTATCATTACATACAAAAATAAACCGATCCCAAAAAGACTGGGAAAAAGACCAACAGTATAGAAATAAGAAGGACCACCTAAAACTATTGCTTGACCGAATGGAGCCGAGTGGTGAGAAAGACCTCCAGTTAAAATGAATAGATCTACAAAACCCAAAATAAGGAATAATAATGAAGCAATTAATCTGCTAAATGCAAATGAATAAAATCTTATGGATTTTTCTGGTTTCTCATTAACTTCGAAAAACTTATCCAAATAATAAGAAACTATGTGCGGTTTGGGAACTCTCATTATTGTAATCTTTATACACAAAAATAAGCCAAAACCAAATAAAACCCACCCAAGAATGAAAGCAACTTCAAAATCAATACCTGCATCTATAAATTCTACAGTATAACTTAGAACAATTATAAAGAAACCAAGAATTAATAAAAATGCTCCTAAGATAAGAATTATTAAAATTAAACGTCTTGGTTTCTCATATAATTCTTTAATTATATCAATCTCAACGGTTTGGTTTCTCTCTTCCATCTTAACCATCTAATATTTTTTTTTAACAATTTTATTTTTTCTTAACTTGAAGGTGGTGGAATAATTCCATAAGCACGCCCCATCCAATAAACACAGTTATACACTCGACCATCTCCTTCAGTTAAACTATTCGCTTGGCGCCCACCATCTTCCTCAAATGGATTGTCACCCCAGAAATTGCCAGGATCATAATACATCATGTCAACAGTGGCAGGTTGCATCCAGAGCTCATCGGTAAAATCAATTTCAAGTGCAATAGGTGCATATAGAAAGCCCAATGGTCCATTCAGAATTTGATTCCATTTTTCTGGTGCTGGATTCTTCGTATGCCATGAGGGGCGTTCTGTTGCATTGAAGTTTATATAACCTCCCTTGCCCCATTCAACATTCTCTTGAAAACGCATTAATTGATCAAAAATATCATTACGAATTGTTTGGTTTTTATCTCCTGTCCAAACAAGATATATCATATTAAAAAACGCATTACGATGATATCTTATGAGCGGATAAGTGCCTTGAATATATTCATTAATAAAAAATTGCTTTAAGTTAGGATCTTGTGTGGTCATAATTAGATTGAAGAGGTCCATGTGTCCAAAATTCCATCCGTAATATTCTTCAATTATATTGAAATTTGAACCCTCTCCGATGCCATTCATATACATATTTTTTGTTGCGTAATAATGCCATAAATCATCATAAACACCAGGATACGCTATTCGACCCAAATTTAATAATGATAAAACCCATTCTCCTGAGCCTAAGGTGGCTTTTAAGTCAGTTCCGCAGGGATTTCCATCTCCTCCAATAACCAACCAATTAGTTTTTCTAAATCCCTCTATTAATTGAGCAATTAATAATTTTACACGTTCTTGTACCCACGGGTCATCACATAACTGAAGTGCACGTCCCAGACCAAATAAATATCCCCCCATTTCATCTTTGGAAGTGTATAATCTACAACGCCAGTTTTTATAATCACCGGAACCATTAAAATGTCTTACATGGGGGCTTAGCATCCAATTGGTGACATGTTCATATCCTGGAATATTTTTATGCTCAGGAGCCCAATAAAATCTGGCTGGAATTCCCGGATAATCAGGGCCAATTCCACCATTTGGAACAGCGAGCATATAAGAGAATCCGGTTAGTAATCCCTTTATTATTCTCAATGCATCTTCCATCATTGTTATATTGCCTTCATCTTTTGCTGCTTTGTATTTAAAGCAATAAGTAGCTAGTGACGTTCCAGTTGATAACCCAGCATTATCGGTGGAATGGTAATATGCAGGAGTCGTGTAATTATAATCTGTAAATGTAATTGTCAAGGATAAATTTGAAGCCATATGAAACTGTTCAAATCGATCATCTATTTTTGCAGCCCATTGAGCCATTTTATTAAAATCTGGCTCAATAAAATCAGTTGTATTTAACCCGATTGTATAAGTAAAGGAGGCTAGGTCATCAATAATATAAAACACACCACCAACATATCCCAAAAATGAACCAAATGGGAGAAAAAATAACAATACTACAAGTAAATTATGTCGTTTTAAATGTTTTTTTGATCGAATTCTCATTTTTTATACACAAGATTGCATTAAATAAAAGATTGGATCTACAATTATATAAAATTTAAATTTTAGATTTGTTAATTTAGGATAATTATTAAAAAGATGAAATAAAAAATATATATTAAAAATATGAAATTTCAAATAATAATTATTTCAAGAATAATATTAAGTTAAAAATATTTAAGAGATTTTTAGAGTGTTTTTTCAAGAGATTAGTCAGCTGGCTCACATTTCCGGGATAACTGCATTTATATCTATTTTGGTGGCATTTCTTTTAGCGGGGATAATATTAGGTAAAGCAATTAAAGAAAAATCTCGAATTTTATTTGAATTTTCTTTTTGTGTTGTTTTTACAATATCACCATGGTTCCCCTCAGGTGTGGGTTATTTATATTTTTTGATTACAGGAGTACATCTCCCATATGAGATCTATATAATTATCGGAAATTTATTCCTACCCTTTGCAATTATGTTTTGGCTTGATATTTATCTTACTACAGTTAGCCCAAGTAGAAGAAAGTTAATCTTAAGTATATATATTATATTCTCAATAATTTTCTGGATATATGCTTTCTATTTCATATATTTTTCTCCACATGCTCCTGTTGAAGAGATGTTAGGAATAATAGATGACCCGACAAATCCATTTGATATTGATTACAAAGGGTTTGTTTTAGTGTATTTAGCAACTAGTATATTTACATCATGTGCAACCGGCTTTCATTTTGCTGCAAAATCTTTAAAAATAGAAGATAAAGAAATTCATTGGAAGGGGAGATTTTTATTAATCGCATTTTTATGCTTCGGAATAAGTGCTATCGCAGATTCAGTTATTCCAATGATTGAGATTTCATTGGTGATTTTCAGAATAGTATTAATTTTAGCAAATTTGTTTTTCTATATTGGTTTTATTCTGCCTAAGTGGATAAAAAAGATTATCTTTCGTGAGGATAAAACCCAAACCAGTGGAGTATAAATATTAATTATATTTATTATTTTTTTATCATATATTAGATTTCATTAATGAATTTTACATTTTAAATTGAAAGAGAATTTTTTGGGCATAAAATGAAATGCGACTAAATAAAAAATTTCAAAAAGAATTTCAGGATTACGATTTTTCCCCGATAAAAGAAAAGAAGATATTTTTAGTAGGTTCAGCAAGAGTTCGTGATTATTTCATTAAGATTGAGTCAATCTTACAAATAAAATATAAAAAATTAGTTTCTATTGCCTCGGTGGATGGGCTCTTGAATAAAGATATGTTTTCAGAAGATGAATGGGAAATTTTACAAGAGATTGCCTTATCTAAATTAAAAGATCAGGAAGCAATTTTAGTTTTAGATATAAACGGTTACATTGGAGATCATACAAAACAAGAGATAAAATTCTTTCAGAATGAAATACATAGACCTATTTATTATTTTTCACGATTAAGAATTCCTTAAATTTTAAGAGGAAGTTTTTAGTAATATCTGGATATTACTTTTTTTTTTTTACTAATTTAAATACTTAGAATTAGAAGTAGACTAACTCATACATAATAGATTTTTGGATATTTGATGATTAAGGATATTTTTATTATAAAGGATGGAGTTCCCCTCTTAACTGAGCAATGTCCAAAAGTAAATGGAATCCTAAGTAATAATGATAATGCACTTATGATTTCTGGGTTTTTCTCAGCCTTGGATTCTCTATCGGACCAATTTCAAGATTTTGGAAATATTAGTGAATTAAAATTATCTAATGATATGAAATTATCTTTTATGAGGGACCCCAAAATTGATAATTTAATCTATATAGCATCAACAGATACAAAAAGTGATGAGAAATCAGTTAAAAAAATATTAAAAAAAATATCCTCTTCATTTTCAAATAAATATAATGCAAATATGTTAGAAAAATGGAGTGGTAAGCGAGCTGATTTTAAAGATTTTAAAGAAGAATTAGAAAAAATTTATAATTATGATGATAATTTGGAAGAGTCTAATAGCAATCAAGTTATAGAAGAAAAACCGGTTATTCAGAAAAATCACGAAGAAAATAATGATGAAAACAATTATAAACAAGTTATTGAAGTAAAAACTCCCTCTAAAAAAAATCCCTTTTCAAATGCAAAACCAATATTAAGAATTAAATCAAATTCAAATCCAGAACGGTTTTTAACAGGGGAAAAGGCAAAAAAGATATTTAAGGAAATAAATGGAAATAATAATATTGCGAATATTGCTCAAAAATTACAATACGATGAGGTAGAGGTTTTTAATATATGTAAAAATTTCATAAAAATGGGGCTAATCGCTTTTTCCATGTAATTAAAAAAGGTAAATTTATAATTTTAAATACTACCATGAATTGGTATAATATATCTAAAATCTATTAGATCATATGTATTAGCAACTATTTCTTCCTTCGATTTTTTAGGTAAGGCTGAAATTAAGTAAGTTAATAATTTACTGATAAAAAATGATTTGTAATCTATTTCTAATGTCTTGGCTAAAGAAATTATGTTTTTCTGAAGGAGATTTAATTTTATTCTATGTGGATTTTTATTTACAATGTGAGGAAAAGATAAATTCAATTTTAATACTTGATTAATAAGTTCCATATGATCACTGAAAGGTCTAAGATCACCAGAGAATACTTCTAAATATTTTTCGTATTTTTTCTCAAATTCTTCAATAAATTGCGAAACTAATATCTTTAGATTCTCTGAAGGTTCAGATCTTAATGTTAATGCCAATCGAATAAATTTTCCATCTTGAAGAAAAATAATGTAATCTTGGTAATCTATTTTAAAACCACCCGTAGATTCTTCCAATTTAGCACCTGGCTTTAATGCATATTTGAATTGTGTAATTGCTTGAAGGAAACCACTCACTAAAGTACCATCAAATTTAATTTGTCCAAATTCCTTCGTTATTAAACCAAGGCCACTTAATTTATGGATAACTATTAAATATTCAATGTTCAGTATATCTGAAAATTTATTAGTTTTTTCGTACCAAATTTGTTTTCTCTTCTTTTTCCTTGAACTTTTTACAATAATATAAGAGGCAATTACTAATAAAAAGCCTGCAATAAAAGGAATCAAAAGTAAAAATTCTAAAATAAATTGCTCTGTTGTTGATCTAACATCTATATTCACTATATTGGTACTTGAGTTTCTATTTTTAATAGTTCCGTCGAAAAGAACTTTTATTTCTAATGAATCAACTTTTCCTATAATATGGTGTACAATAGCATATCCATTGCTATCAGTAATTGTGGGAATGTTAATAATTAATAAATCTCCATTCTCAGAGATTTCTATTATTTGAAAAATAATTGTTTCATTTGCTAATGGATTTTCTCCAGATTTTAAAATCACTTCAATTTCAATCAAATCGTCCCAAACATAAAAATCCTTTAAATTATTAAGTAATTCTAAACTACTATTTTCTTTTTTCAATACAGTTATAATTATTGATGCTTCTACTGGTGTGTAGTCAGAAGCATTCATTTCAATTTTAACTTCATATATTCCTGGATTTAAATTACCAAGATTTAAAGTTCCTTGATACCACCCAAAATTTGAGACTACTGGTATAAATTCGTCAGAATATGGAATAAATCCTTCGATTTTCATCCTAACTTGTGCTCCTAAAATGTCTTGTTGTCGAAAAGTGTCTTTTAATATAACAATTAAATCGAGATCTTGTTCTTGATATAGAGTTATATTATGAAAATCCTCGGGAATTTCAATATATGAAGGATACGGATGAATATAGACAGATCTTTCCTCAAAATAAGGATTAAATTTAATTTTTGTTATAGTAATATTAAATTTATATGTTTCATAAATATTGAGATTGGTGGAATCTAAAAAGAGCTTGAAAATGCCAGGCTCAGTCAAAGCAAAACTCAATTTATTTTCTCCCAGATAAGCATTTATTAAAGCTGTTTCAATTGGACCGTAAGCATATGAGAGATTGAGAATTACACTTTTACTCAGGTCATTTGTATAAACGACGGGAATCGGATCAAGATCAACATTAAAATCTGCTGGTATAAATGTCAGATTATAATTTATACTTGATTCATTATAAGTAATATTACTTTCACGAGCTTTGCTAGCTTTTATGGTTAAATTATAATAACCAATATCTAAATAATCTAAAAGAAAAGTGATATTGTATCTATTTGGTATTTCTGAAACAATATATGCACAAGAGGAAATTAAATCAGTCCCATTATTAATTATAAATTGTCCATTAGTTAGATTTTCTTTTTGAGCTGTGCTTTCATCATAGAATCTCACGCATACAAATGGAGTATCTCCATATATAACATTTTGGGGTGAATGTGAAAGAATTGTTAAATTAGTAATATGCGGTGGGTTAGATAATTTGAATGTATCATTTTGATTAACTTCTAAATAACTTCCAATTTTTATCGCATAAAATTCAATAGTTAAATTTTCCAATTCTCTACCATCAAATAATATTTCAGTTAATAATGTGATATCATAGTTTCCATCATTATGATCAAAAATATTATAAGCTATATCACTTATGGATTGCCTTCCACCATTTTCTGCTGAAAAATTTACCCAAATTGAAAAATCAACATCAGAAACACTTTCATTAGTAATAGAATCATTTAAGTAAATATAGTAAGTAGCATAATCTCCTAAGACAAATATTCTATTTTCTTTATTAGCTCCAGTAATTGTCATATTAAGGGATCTACATTTGATATTTAAAGTTGAATTATACGTATAACTATAGAAATACATATTTTCTGCTGTAAAGTTAATAAGATAATCTCCAGCAGGTAAATCAGGTTGGGTTGTATCAATTGTTATATTTAATAATCCCGTATTTATTGAATCGATGTAATAATGCTTATATTCCGATAATGACCTCCAAGTGCCAGAGGTGGAATTTATTTGAACGATTAAATCGTCTAAATCTAATGATTCATTATTATATGAATTATTTACAGAAAAGAGATAAGAAGCAAAATTATTTTTATAAACTGAAGAATCAGATTCTAATAATATCATATTCATTTGAGATAAGGTTACATTAAATGCTAATGTTTCAATTCCTGCCATAGTGCCATTATTAGAATGAATTTGTAATCTAATTTGTGTATTATTTTCTTTCGCACCAGTATCCTGATCAGGGCGCCATATAGGAAAGAAAAAATTACTTTCAGTAATATTATCTTCAAGTATTACATCTAATACAGAAGTATATATATACATTGAAGTAGCACCATTGGAATTATTAAATTGAACAGAAACTTTTATATAATCCGTTATATTAGCAAAATTCACAATATTAATCCATGTTTGATTATTATTACTTGATTGGATTTGAGTGCTTAAAATTGCATTAGTTTGATTGAAGGTGCATCTCCAGTTATTGTTTGAGATATTAAGAAGATCAATAAAATTTGGATTAACAATAACTTCAGCATCGTTAAATAACACACTTTCATTATAGGTGCAATTATATCTCCAGAATTTAGGTTTATAAAAACGTGCAGTATTATTTCGAGAATCACTTGGAAATTGATTAATAAATAAAGTTGAATTCCAAAAGATGTCTTTTCCAACTGTCGCATTAAAAGTAGAATTAGATTTTGTATTATATTTAAAATTTCCTAAAAAGGATACATTATATTTTACCTCATTAAACCATAATGAAGATATTGGAATGTGAAATTGATTATTTTCGTTTGGAAAAAAGGCTTGATTATGATAAATTCCTGAAGAATTAACTGGTGTGCCAAATACGGTTAAATTTATTTGATCTGGTGTTGGTGCGTTGGTTAATGGAGCTAAATTTACTTTGAGTAAGCCATTTTTTCCAGTTTGTTCAATCCATGAATCACTTAAGGGAATTCTTTTATAAAAAATATTTTCATATTGATCATTTGGTTCTTCGAAAGCATAGAAAATAAAACCCTGTTTTTTTATAAATCCAATATCTGGAACATTGATTGCATGAAATACAGCAAAAAAGGTATTGTTAACTGTTTTAGAAATATTTAAAATCACGTTCGTATAATTTGCTTGATACCATCGAGCTGGTTGTTGATATTGTTTATTTGTTAAATCAAAAGTGAAATTATCATAAACATCATCTAAAGCCTCATTTGGAACTATTTTACTGTCTTCATCAATAGTAGCATTATAAATCCTAATAGTAAATTTGGAATCTTTTATTATTGATAGAATTCCTCCCGGATATTGAATAAACATTGAGATATTTCTAACATAACATGAATTTGGAATTTCAAATGATGAGGAATAATAATAGTCAGTATCATCAAATTCATCAGTATCACCACTTCTTATTTCAAAGGGAATATATTTTTCAGTAGTATATAGACTTGTAAAATTTAACTCAAAATTTGTCATATTCCAACCTGGAAAGGAATTAGAGATTATAATACCAGCATCTTCAGTAGTTTGATTTATAAAAGTGAAATTTCTAGAGGAATAGAGAGAGACATTTTGAGAAAGACCCACATCGACAAAAGAACCTTGGCCAATTTCGGCAGAATTTTTAAGTTTCTGACCATAGGAATCTTCATATATAATTTCATTATTATCTGATTTTAAATCATTTCCAAATAGAGTAAGATCTGAAATAACTATTTGAAAAATTGATATAGTAACAATTAAACAGCCTAAAAATATTATACACTTATTATTTTTCCTCAAAAATACTCAATATTTTAAAATTGAAAATTTTAATCTTAAGATTTACTTGTGAGAATAATAAAAATTATGGATAATAAATCTTTTTTTTTTTTATAAAATAATTAAAAAATGGAATAATGGATTTGATCTTATTTTACATCTAGTTTTATTGGAAATCTTATTAAATAATTACCTTAAATTGAAAAATTTTAAAATTTTTTTTCAGATTTTAAGAGGGAATAGGTGATAATTTAATCACCTATTTTAATTCTGCCACAAGTTTGAATTGAAATAGAATTTTTCATTTTTTTTTCTTTTTGGCTTTCACATCTTTTTCTTTTGCAAGAATAGCCTCTTCCATAGACTCATTAAGTTCTTTTGATTTTCCTTCTAATCTAAATTTACCAAAAATCTTACTTTCCTCTCTCTGCCCAGATGTTGAAATTTTTTCAAATGTTAAAGTAACATCTCTCTCGTTCTTAAGAGCATAATTAACGAAGTTTATAAATCCAATATGTTTACTGGGAGCAATATTAAACTTTATTGATGAATCTTTTCCTTTCTTGTTTTTTACTTTTAAAACTAGCCTTAACTTCAAGATTTATTAACCTACTTAAGAGGAAATTTATATTTAATTATATTTCTACAATTAATAATTATATTAAAAATTAATAGATATTAAAAAATACCGATATTAAAAATTTGGACAATTGAAAATAGGTTCAGAATCATTTCAGATTGTATGTTTTTAAAAATTAAAAAAAAAAAATTTAAAAATTCCTACTTATTATTTTTATTTTTTATTTAATTATTCTAAAAAATATTAATTACTTATATTAATTATTAGATAAAGATATAGAAAAAGAAATAAAAAAAAGTAGAATCGTAAAAGCTTTATTTCTATAAATACTTTAAGTACCTAAAGATTATTAAATGGTTATTTTGATTTATTGTTAAAGATCATTATTCTTAGAGTATAAGAACCATGAATAAAAATTCCGGAAATAAAAAATTAAAAGTAATAGATGAATGGGACGGCTATGATTATGTTGCTAATTTGACATATAAAATTGAAAATGTTGTTGGGACAGTAGTTTCAGATATTATCGAGCCAGTTGATTTGAATCTAATTGCACGCCATGATGAAAATGTTCAATACAATCCTGAAAGATTTCCGGGGTTAGTTATGAGAATTGAAAAGCCGCGTGGTACCGCATTGATATTTTCTACAGGAAAAATGGTTATTACTGGTCTTAGAGCAGCATCTGAAGCAGATAAAGTTGTTCAAAAAATTATCAAAAATATAAAGAAAGTGGGAATAGAGATAAAAAATCCGGTAATAACCGTTCAAAATATTGTAGCGAGTGGGGATCTCCATACAAATATTGATTTAAATATGGCAACTGTCGTAATGGACGATGCGATGTATGAACCTGAGGTTTTCCCTGGATTAATTTATAGAATGAAAGATCCAAAAACAGTATTTCTTGTTTTTTCAACTGGAAGAATTGTCTGTACCGGGGCAAAAACCAAATTAGCAGTTCGGAAAGCTGTTCTTAAATTAAACAAGTATGTTCGAGAGATTGGAATTGCTAAGAAGAATTTGGAACCATATGATTATGATGAATTTGATTTTCTCTAACTATTTTTTTTTTTTTTAAGTTTTCTTTTTAATACTTTAAGATT
Source organism: Promethearchaeota archaeon (assembly GCA_019058015.1). Classification (GTDB taxonomy): domain Archaea; phylum Asgardarchaeota; class Lokiarchaeia; order Sigyniarchaeales; family SOKP01; genus 6H3-1. Next base: position 17,721 of record JAHLWH010000219.1, read on the forward strand.
TATTATAAAATAATTTTATTAATATATTACATTGAGTAAAATATTTAATAGAGATTGACAATAATATTAGTTGAATTAATTATTAAAACTGATTAGAAACATGTCTTCAAAAATTTTCTCATACTTATTGAAAAATAATCAATGGATAAAGTCTGATGCGATTTCCATTGATGATGTCACAGTTTTAGTGGATACTAGAAGAGATATCATTTGGTATTTAGAAGGAGAAAAAGCTACAGCAAGAACAAAATTTGATGCTAGAGGGCTTTTAGGAGAATTGAAGAAAAAGTATATACCATATAAATTTAAAAAAATAGATAGTAGAGCCCCCATTGATGTTTTACACAAAATAGAGGAATTGAAGAAAAGCACTTCACATCTAAGTATGAAATTTAGAGGTAAAGAGATTCAAGAATTTTCAAAATACTTGTATTCTTTAAATATTGTTGCTGGAATATTACAAATAATTGGCATGATAATAATCACATGGGCACTTTCTTGGCCCCAGATTTATGATTCTCAATCTTATTTGAATTATATTATTAATTCTAATCACTTTTACTTATATATAGAATTAGATTCACTATTACTCTTTTTCTCCTTGATAATTTTTATATTTACATCATTTTTTGGAATAATTTTAAGAAGAAAAATATTCACTACGAGTTCAATATTTTTAGCAGTAATAATATTTTTATCATTAGTATATATTAGAATTGGACCTACATTATTATATTTTCAGGCCACCACACCTTTTCCCAATATTTTAATACGACTAGATGCTTTTTTATTTTTCATTATTGGAGTAGATATTATATTATTAATATCTATTGTGGGCTCAGTTATCCCAGGAACATATTGGTTAATAAAGAAGAATATTAAAAAAATTTAAGATTTCATTTAAGTTATTTTTAAATGTAAAATAATGCCATCAAAATTTCGATTACGCTACATTTTTAGACCGCTAATTAATAAGTTAGCAAAAATATTAGGAAGAATTGGTCTTACTCCGAATTATGCAACTGCAATTATGCTCATTTTATCTTTTTTTTGTTTTATTTTTCTTACTGTTTTGAAAATTGAATGGCTATTTGGGATTTTTGTTTTTTTAGTAGGTATTTTCGATGGAGTAGATGGCGCAATTGCAAGATTTTTGAAAAAAGAATCAAAATTTGGAGGATTTTTGGATTCAATTGCTGATAGATTCTCCGAAATTATAATTTTCTTAGCAATTTTACTCTATTTTGAGAACCAAAAATTTTGGAATTTGATTGAAATTAATTTTATTATTTACATTTCATTGGGAGCCTCCCTTCTTATTAGCTATGCTCGAACACGAGCACAAAATAGTTCTCCAGGAGATTATGATATAGGATTAATGGGACGATCTGAAAGATTATTTTTTATCTCAATATCTTCTATTTTAGGGTGGCTTTGGGAGTGCCTTCCCATATTTATGATATTAACGGTTAGCACGGCCATTTTTAGATTAGTTAAAGCCTATTTAATCATTAAAAAAGAAGAATTTTTAAAATCTAACTCGAATAGTAAATTCTGAAATAGAATGATAATTTTTAGATAGAATAAAATATTAAAACATTACCCAAGTAATAATAAGTTTTAATAACAATTATGTAAATCTATATAATAATCAATAAGATTAAAGAAGTTTATTTAAATATCACGATTAGTATATAATATATTAAGTCCAATGAAAGTATTTTTTAAGATAGTCTAGTTCAAGGTGTAAAAGATGCGAGATGCCGTTTTCAAGATGTTTATTTGTGGAGAGGGTGGTGTAGGGAAGACTACATTAACTAATCGATATGTTACAGGGATTTTTAAAGACCAATCGATGACTATTGGACTTGATTTTTACCTCAAAGATGTTGAAATTGAAGGTAGAAAGGTTTCTCTACAAATATGGGATTTTGCTGGTGAATCACGTTTCAGAGCTTTAATTGGTGGTTATGTGAGAGGAGCTACGGGAGGAATTTTCATGTATGACATCACAAGATATTCTACTTTAATAAATATAGATGAGTGGTTAGACATAATTCATCGTAATTTAAAGGATAGTTATAGTGATATTCCTATTATTTTAGTTGGGGGAAAAGCAGATTTAGATGAAATTAGATCTGTAACTAAAGAAGATGCAATAGAGGTTGGAAAGTCACGACATCTATACGGATTTATTGAATGTTCCTCTAAATCCGGTCAAAATGTTGAATCAGTATTTACAAGCTTAGCACGTGCAATGATGGAAAATGCTAATTTAATTTAAACTTGTATGTTTTCTTCTATAATTTATTAATTATCTCATTTTATAATAATAATAAAATTTTTAATTAATTTTATGAAATATTATCAAAATTTAAGGAATAGATGAAAATTGCTTCAAAAATTTAAAAAAAAAAATGATGAAAAAAAAAAGAAATCTCGTAAAGTGAAAATACAAGATCTCTTCATTCAATCTGCAGAAAAGATTGAGGTATCTTTTATCAATATGAACAATGCCATTTACGCGTTATGTGACGGTAAAACAAAGGAGATTAAAAAATATTGCGAAGCTATAGTAATAGCAGAAAAGGAAGCAGATAGAATATTCGAAGATATTTCAGCACGCTTGTTTTCCCGAGAAGTAATGGTTTTTTCGCGAGGAGATCGATTATACATCGCAAAACACGTTGAGGAAGTTATAGACGCAGCAGAAACCGTTGCGCGGAGATTATTGATTCATAAACCCAAAGTTTTTCCAGATTTAAGTGAAATGTTGAAAGATGTAGCTGCCAAAGCAAAAAATATTGGGCAAATACTTAAGAAGGTAATAGTAAAGATTTTCGACGATTTCGATGAGGCAGAAAGGTTAGTTAATCAAATTCAGGATATTCGACACGATGCAAGAAAGGTGGAATACCGATTTCTCGAGAAATTGTACGAATTTAAACCTGAATACACGGATTTTATTTTTTATGACCAAATTATCAAAAAGACTTTATCAGTGATAAATAAAGCAGAAAATTTTGGCGATGGCATTCGAGGTTTAATTTGGAAGTATCGATTTTAAAATCTATTTTGTTTGAAAAGATAAAGGAATTAAATGGGATATGGACTGGGTTATAATAATTCTCATAGTTTTAGCATTTGCCCTAGCTTTTGGAATCGGTAGTAACGACGAGACTATGGCAAATGTAGTTGGAAGCGGGTCTTTAAAACTTAAAAGAGCAGTAATTCTCGGAGGAGTGCTGGCTTTTTTAGGAGTCATTTTTCTTTCTGGAAACGTTGGTAAAACAATCGGAAAAAGTTTATTAGGTCAATCTGTAAATTATAATTCGTTCATGATGATCGCAATCCTGCTTAGTACCTCAATTTGGTTGATCTTTTCATCTAAAACTTCTGTACCTATCAGCACAACACACAGCGTGGTCGGCTCAATTTTCGGGATTAGCTTCGTGTGGGCAATTTCAACTGGAGAAAATTACTTCCTTAGCATTAATTGGGTAAAAATTAGTGAAGTTGTTTTAGGATGGTTTATTTCACCAATTTTAGGTTTTTTTGGTGCGATAGCGATGCAATTAATCATTAAACGGTTCATGAAATATCGTAGTGCGGGTTTATTAGAGGTGGAAAGTACCGAAAAATATTTGCAATATGTCATTTTGACATTTGTCTGTATTAATCAAATTAGTCGTGGAGGTAACGATTCCGCTAACGCCCTCGGAGTTTTGATTGGTTTGACGGGATCTGATAATTTGACGCAGGAAGTTGTTACGATCTTAACTTTTATTATTGGTCTTATGCTCATGGCAGGATTGATTTTTGTAGGAAAAAATGTTATCAAAAATATCTCAACAACGACCGGTAAAATGAGACCTAGTGATTCATTGTCAGCAGAAGTATCCACTAGCATGATAATGCTTGGAGCGACCATATTAGGTTTGCCTGTATCAGGTAGTCATATTTTAGTATTTGCTTTAATTGGCAGCGCTCGCATGAAAGGAGAAAAACCCGATAGAAAATCATTCCGTAGAATGGTATCATCATGGTTTTTAACCTTCCCTGTTGCGGCGATCCTTTCAGCTGTTATTTATTCTGTACTCTTATTTTTTTTCTGATCTTTAAAATCATATCAAAATTTTCTTAAGGGAAATAAAAAAAAATTATAACAATTTTTATAAAAAATAAAAGCATATAGGAGTTGATACTAATTGCAAAAAGAATCTATTAAAAAATTCATTATTAACTATGGAAGTAAGATAGCTTATTGTCTCTTAGGTGCATGTTTAGTAATAATTATCTTATTAATTATAAACATTCCTCTACAATTTTGGGATGATTCACTTTCAGATTTCATGGACAAAATTGTTAATCGAACTTTAATGCTAGTAGGAATTAATACACTACTTTTTTCAGCAGTGATAAAAGCAATTGTTGCCAATAGCAAAGAAGCAGAGCAAAAGGAAGAAAAATAATTAAAAATGATAATCCTATTTTCTTTTAATGTGTATTATTAAGCAGTATAACTATTTTATCTCCATCCTTTATATTTAGTTGATCTCTTAGGTATGGTTCTGCAATGATTTCAACTACATGCTTTTTGTGGAAAGTTCTTTCAATTTGTAAAACTGCCCCCATACTTGTAATATTTGGATTATGTAATTTGTAAACAATTGCTGGAAAACATAAAACAGCACCAAACCCACGATTTTCTTCTGTAAAACCTTCAATTATCACAGGTTTAATACGATCTAATTTTTGCGTGAGGATCATAAAATGATGATCTGAGAGTTCCAAATTTAATGTTCCTTTATAAGGATTATATCCTAATTTTTTTTTAAATTGCTCGTAATATCCCTTAATGGAAACATAATATCGCCCTTCATCGGCTCCAGAAATCAATATTCCAATTACATGAAAGCTCTCATAAATATCCTTAATTTTTTCATAGATCTGAAAAATTATTTGATAACCATTATCAGTTATCTCAATTTGTTGAGCATTGAACATTTTTTTCCTAATAATCCATCCCTTTTTCTCAAGATTTTGAAGCCGCCTTGAAGCGGTTTGTTGACTTGTGCCCAAAGTTTTACAAAACTCTGTGCTTTTCACTCGAATTTCAGATTTCTCAGTTAAAATATGAGCTAAATTGATAAGTGCAAACCACTCAGCGTAATCATGATAATTAAATTTAGACTCTTTTTTCTTCATTTAAATTATGTCCTTTCCTTCTTATTTTTTAAATAATCTTTAATAATTTTCTCTTTAATTAATGTAGATGAATGGAATTTGTGCTTATTATAAAATTTCTCTAATCTAATAATCTTAATTTTTTCAAGACCCTTTTCCTTTAAACCCTTTTTGATCATTTTAATAGTTACTTTCTGATTAGGACCCAGCATAATAATATCGGGATTAATTTCTTCAATAATCTTCAAATAATCTGAATCTATTTTTCCAAATATTGCTTTTTTAACATTTTTTAAATTCTGCACCATTTCAAGTCGTTGATCTTCAGGGAGTATAGGAGATTCACCCTTAAATTTTTTTACATTAACATCCCTCGCTACAATAACATAGACTTCACCTAATTTTGATGCCTCGTTTATTAAAAAAATATGTCCTGGATGAACGAGATCAAAAGTCCCCGTAATTACAATTTTCTTTTTTATTTCTAACACCTAATTATTCAAATTGCATTTATATTTAATCCTTCAATTCTTTTTCTTTAAGAGATAAATTTAATCGGTCCATTTGAATTGATAAGGATATATTTCTTCTCAAATTTTCTAACGTTTTTCTTACACCGTCGATTTTCGATCTAAGATTTTTTAAAAGTCCTTTTGGATAATCCAAATTAAATAAATTATCATAAATCAATTCCATTATTTCAAAATAATGATTTAAATTTGAGATTTTCCCTTCTCTAATCATATTTAAACACATTCTGTTCATTTCACCAATAAGATCCGCCATACCAAGAATATAAGAAAGAGGTTCTAAATTTAAATCCCTTGAAGAAGGAAAATCTTTATTTAATAAAACTGCTTCAAAAAGTACGGCTTCGGTATATTCTTGCTCGGGGGTCCAAAGATATTTGGCAAAATAAAGCGGATTCTTATTAATAAGTTTTTTAAGTTGAATATGCTGCTCTTTAATAATCTTAATTTTTATTTTAAAATCTTCATAATCTTTACGATGCAGAGATTTAATAATCTCGCTACAGTTTCTTACCATTACACGAGAGAGTTTTAGTATATCTTCTCTCACTGTATCTAATTCGTCAAGATCTTTAATTATTTCTGTAAAAATATTGTTTAAATTCATCTAAAAACAACCCAATAATAGAGATTTACTACTCAATTAATTTTAAAAAAAGAATGAATAAGAATTAAACTTATCTGAAATTAATTTTTGTTGAAAATTTTCGGAAGGGTACCGGTAATTTATGCTTTGGATATCCTTCTGTATCTTTTTTTAACATTTCCAACAAAAATTTAAGTTTAACATCGTTATAACTCACGGTCGTACTTTTATTTTCACCATATGGCTGATTTATCAGTCTTTGCCGAATAGAGATTGTATTGCTTTCTAATTCTTTCTCACCGACAATTATTGTATAAGGGATCCATTCCACTTCCGAATTTCTTATCTTCTTACCTAATTTCTCATTTCGATCATCTAAATCTGCTCTGTATCCTAAATTATTTACCTCATTCATCAATTTTTCAGCATAATCCAATGTTTTCTCTGAGATTGGTAAAATTCTAACTTGAATAGGAGAGAGCCAAGTTTTGAAACCAGGAATTAATTTATCTTGATTTCTTATAGCACTCTCTAATAAACCCCAAACGACTCTTTCGACGGCTCCACTTGGTGAATTATGGAGAATAATTGGATGTTTTACTACTCCATCATCATCAGTGAATTTGATATTATATTTTTCTCTTTTTTTATCTCCTTGCATTATATAATCTAAACTGCTCTCAACATCAATTTGTATAGTCCCTAAGGTTGCGCTTTTACCAAATTTACCAGCAGATACAACATTCCGTTCAAATTTCAATACGAAATAATAATACCTATCTTCCCATAACTCGAGCAATGCTGGAATTCCTTCTTGTTCAACTAAATCTAAAATCCATTCTTTATTTTGTTCATAAAATTCTCGTGTTGACCTAAAAGTGATATAAGAAGGGAGACCAAAAGCATCTGAAATTTCTTTTACCACATCATATTGTTTTTTAAACTCATCTATCGAAGATTTCAAATCTTTACAGAGCGTGTGTAGATCTGGCATAATGAAACCTCTTAAACGTCGGAGTCCGCTTAATTCACCTTCTTGCTCTCGTCTGAAAGCATATTGCACGTATTCATAAAGTCGTAGTGGAAAATACGTTGGCTTTAAAAGCATATCACTAAACATCTGAAATTGAAGAAAATCTCCAGCAAACCGTAATAAATAACGATTAGACCCAGAAATAACCCAATAACTTTTTGCAGGAAAACGTGCTGTTTGAGCAATTAATTTTTTATTTTTCGCCGAATACATAATTGGTGTATCAACAATAATCGCTCCAAAATCAATCACTTTATTTTTCACATACTCTCGAATAAGTTCTGTTAAAATAACCACTTTAGGATACCACCGAAAATTTCCACTATCTGTATTTTTATCAAAATCAACTAATTCAAATTTTTGCATATACTTAATATGAGCGGGTTCTTCGCCTAAATCCTCCCTAGCCTTTCCTAGTTCAGAATCAAAAAAGAATTTAAGATCTCCATATCCTAGCTTCCTTAATTCCTCTGGAAATATATAGTTTCCATTTGAATCGTACTCAATTTCAAATTCTTTTTTCTCGGGAGTTAAAATCTTAAACACTGCGCTCTTAATATGTTCCTCTGGTTCAATATATAACTTTACATCCCTATACATTTCTGCTAATTCATGCCCCAAACAATTAATTTTAAAAGCCTTATACCACCCAAACGGAGAATATGATGCGTCTATACCCCGATCCTTTAATAATTCGGCAATCTTTGGACATACATCCATAGCTTCCTTATCATTGCTTAAAAACTTACTTAAATGAGCCCAAGGATACACTAATACTTTATCTACTTTATATTTTGATTCATCAAGAATTAACTCCTTTTCTTTTCTGAGTTTTCCTTTTCTTTCACCCTTCTCAACTTTTAAATTGAATTCTTGAATTTCTTTATTTTGTTGGCGGATTTTTTCGGGAAACCCTTCAATCTGATAAATTGCATCTTCAATTACCTCTGCACCTTGATTAGCAATGACGTTAGTATCATACGTATCTTGATCTTCTATAGAGACATATGCTACAAGAATTAAACCGTCTAATTCTATTTTATCTTTCTTAAACTCCTGTGGTTCCGAAGTAGCTGGCTTTTTTTTATATACTTCCAAGCCTTCTGAGTGTATTAATAATATTTTCATTTTCCATACACGCTTATCATTCAAATAAATATAATTTACTTTATCGAGACTTTCAATAAAAAATTTGTTAAATTTTTCAGATTTTTTCTCTTCTTGAGCAAATTGAAACTATTTTTTAAATTAAGGATTCAAATATGAAGAGTGTTCAAAATAAAAATATTTTAAAGCACGTAATTAGTTAGAAAATAAGGGTAATTTTTATTTTTAAAAAAAAATTACATTTGAGATTCCTCAAGACACCTTCTAGCGATAAATTGAAAGGCTTTCTCTACATTCTCGCCTGTCTTCGCTGAAGTTTCCAAATATTCACACTTTAAGCGCGTTGCCAATTCTTCACCTTCTTCATTACTAACTTTACGCTCTAGATCAATTTTGTTCCCAAGCAATATCATTGGGATTTCCTTATTTACTGATTTATTAATTGAGCTAACCCAACCTGGTATTTTCATTAGAGAGTCGGAACTAGTAACGTCATAGACTCCTAAAGCGCCATTTGAACCCTTAAAGTAAATTCGTCTTAGCTTTTGAAATTGAGCTTGACCTCCTATATCCCACAAGAGGAGTCTTACTTTCTTATTGTCGATATTAACATCTTTGATAAGGAAATTACTGCCAATGGTCTTTTTGAGATCTTCATTAAAGGTTTTTTTTATGTAGCGCAACAGAAGACTAGTTTTGCCAACTCCTCCCGCTCCAAAAAGAGTGATCTTATATTTATAAACTTCATCTGATTGTTCTAAAATTTTAAATCCCTCCAATCATTAAAAACTTGGATTTTATATTGTATAGAATTGTTTTTTAAATGTTAATTATTTTATAATGATTTTCTTATTTAATAATTTACATTAAAATACTGATAAAGCCAATTTTAAAAAAAAAAGATAGATTATTATAAAGAAAAGATTATTATAAAGAAAAGAGAAAGAGGTTTAAAATGTTGGCATCATTACTTTCAAAGGCTAAAGAGGTAAATTATTTCTCTTATATAGGTGTAATTGGTGGGATATTTGTCATTTTATCAGAATTTTTACCATGGTTTAGTGATAATAATTTAATTTTGATATATTTTTTATCCCCATTTGACCCTGATGCATTTGTGTATTTCTTTCCTCTTATGTCAGGGGTCATCTGCCTTTTCGGAAGCATTTTATATACAATTCGTCAAGATTTAAAGATCAATTCTATTATAATCCAATTAATTGGCTTGGGGTTTAACACAATATTCATTTTAAATTTTATAGTAAATCAAATGGCGTTTATTTTAACAATTCAGCTTGGATTTTATTTTTTCATAGTTGGATTTTCATTAATTTTTATTGAGATTATTGTTAAATTGACTTGGAAAGAAGAGATACCGGCAAACCAAATAGAAGAAAGAAAAAATACCCAAATCGAAGAATAATTAAAATTTTTTCTAAATTTTGTGTGGTATAGTTAATGGATTCAGAAAGAAAAGAACCCAATCATAAAGAAGGAAATTTCTATTCAGCTTTAAGTCATGAAATTCGACGTAAAATGCTTAAAGTTATTGGTGAGCAAGGATATTCATCCTTTACAAACTTTAAAAAAGTATTAGGGGTGAGTACAGGGACAATTTATCATCATTTAGAGGTATTAAAAGATTTAATTTTTCAGGAGAAGAATAAAAAGTATTATCTGACTACTCTCGGAGGCCATGCCTATAAATTCCTTGATCAAAATATAGATTCAATTGAATCTACGAAAATTTCTGAAAAGGAAATAAAGTCACCTTTTTTAAGAGGTATTTTGTCATTTACGCCGAAAAAAATGTTGCTCGGTAATCCAAGAGAAAATATCTTAACTATAGTTATATCAATAAGTATAATGATAACAGGAGCAATTTTAGCGGGTTTTTCTGGGTTAAGTACATGTATTTTATTTTTTCAAGATTCTGTTGAATTTCCATTACTTTTAGATCCTTTTTCCAAACTTGTCTTAGGTCTTATTTTTGTTTTAAATTATTTCGCCCTTTTTGCTTTAGCTGAATTCTTTAGTTATTTGTTCTATAGAAAAAAAGAGAATTCTTTTAAAATTTTTCTTAACTTTGGGTTGATTTATCTACCAATTTTAATATATCTAGTAATTCATTGTATTTTATTAATTTTAAACCTTAATTATTTAACGATTTTAGATAATTCTCTACTGATCTTTTTTCAAATTTGGACTTTGTGGCTTTTGACCTATAATTTAAGTGTAAATAAATATATAAAAATTGAGAGAGCCTTGATTATAAGTTTGGTTATTCATTACGGAGCGTTTATTGTATTATTTATTATTTCTTTATGAAATTATAAGAAATTTTTAATATTATTTTTAATATTTTGCAGTTTCTTTTCCGAATCTATTAAAGACTTCTCGTTTGTCGCAACAAATGACGAAAAATTAAATCCATCTATAGATATTGGAGGTGTGATAATTTCTGGAATATCTTTCAGAAAATGAATTTCAACTCTATTTGAATCTGGTTGTTTTTTAGAATTTATTTTTTCTTTTAAGGAAAAATCCAACCTGCGATAATGTGAAAAGCTAATTGGATGAGGATCAAAATCTTTTATATTACCAAGTTTGGAGTTACATATAATTTCGAAAATATTTTCTTTCAAAATATTTCGAATTCCCAAATAACTTGTTGTCAATCGGGGATTAATTTCAATAAAGTATATTGGATTTGGATTTGAAGTACATTTAATGAAATCAACGCCAAAATACCCTTCTACTTTGAATTTTGATAATGCTGAAACTAATTGGTTTAAATAATTCATTGGAACACTTACTATAGGTGAATATCCACCAAAATATTGGCTTGGTTCAGTTGATTTTGAAATATTTAGGATTTGGGCATTAATACAGATGGGTAAAGGTTTATAAGAATTTTCGATTAAATTTAATTTCCTCCCAATAAAAGAAACACTAAGATCTTGTCCGGAAACATATTCTTGAATTATAAAAGGTCTCTCGATAAAACTTTCCTTATTGGAATTCATTTGTTTTATAAATTCATTTAGTCTTTCAACATTATCGATTAAAAAAATAGATTCAGCACCGACTCCATCTTCTGGTTTTAGAATAATTGGTCTTCTTAATATTTCAAAAATGTTTTTTAAAACTTTAATATTTAAACCATTGTTATTAGATGGAATTAAATGCGTTTTGGGGGTGTTTAGGTTCAATGATTGAAAAAATTGATATGTTTTATATTTTGAAGTGAATTGTTGTATAAAGCTAGAGCCTACACTTAAGAGCTTTTTATTATTTTCTTCAGCCAACTTAGTGAGATTATATAAAATATTTTGAAATTCTGGTGCAACTATAAATGCAAAATCATTATTTAAGAGAATTTTTTTAAATATTTTTATAAAATCATCATTTTTTTTTACAATCGAAATAGTATCTGCCACAAGAATTTCATTTAATTTTGAAATTCGATCATCTAGAAGGGTTTCAATTTCAAAATCAAGAGATTTAAAATCTTCTATAGATGCTCGAAGCATAGCAAATCCTTCACAAAATAAAGAGATTGGTAAAGTTCCCTTATTAAAACCACCTCCCGAAATAAACTCAAAAATGAAAATCTTATTAGACATTATTAATTATTGAAAAGCTCACATATCAAAATAAAATGAATAAGGATATATTTTATAAATAATAAGAGGATATAAAAATCTATAAAAAAATCTAACAAAAAAAATCTAACAAAAAATTATGGATATTGATTGAAATGCCTTTTTTTGAACAAGAAGAAGTGCAGAAAATTAGATTTCTGCATTTTACTATTAAAAAATTAGAGGAGAAGTTGAAAAATGACGAAGATTTTACAATCGATGAATTAAACAATATTTTAGATTATACTATGATACTAAACAAGAATTATGGAAATATAAATCACTTGAGAATCTTAAATGAAATGGATATTACGAAAGACTATATTGATCCATTAGAAAATAAGCCAATCCAAATAAGAGACCTATATTTTGAATGTGCCCGTGTATTAGAGGTATTGGGGCAAGGGTATGAGAAATTATCACAAAAAAGAGAAGAGGAAGATTTCCCAGAAGATGCAATAATTTCAATGCTAGAAAGTAGTAAAATTTTAAAGGCATCTGCATACTTTTCAGCTGCAGCTATGCATCAAAATTACAAGGGAAAATCATTACTTTCATTAAATTTAGAGATAAAATCTGAAGAAGCACGCTTGTTTGCGCAAAGTATTTCTGCTCTTAATGAAGAAATGAAGGGAAATTTAATATTTGCTTCCAAATTATATGCTGGATTAAGTGCTTTATCAAAAAGAATTTTTTATTTGAAGGAACATGATGAAATTAAGAAAAACCAATTAAGAGCACAAATGCATTTTGATATGGGAAAAGCATGTACATTAGTTGTTGAAGTTGCCTTGGATTACAGCATAGATGAACATCGAGTAGAAAACCTCAAACAAAAAGCATACTTCTATTTTAATAAAGCAAAAGAGATTTGGGAAGAAATGATTAATACAATCCTAAATTTGAAAGTAGAGGAGATACAAAATATTAAAGATAATATTACTGTATCAGATGATATTTTAAAAGAAATAAAAATCGAAGAACTTCCTTATGAGAAAATTAAAAAGATCCAAGATCCAGAACCTGTTATTATTATCCCGGAAAATCTTGCACCTTTTGTACCTAAGGCGACTATTTACTTATCTAAAATAGTTCCTAAAGATCTAAATATTACAAGGTTCAAAAAATTCAAAAATAAGAAAATCGAGAAAAAAACATCATATTCAGAACAGGAGGAATTAGGCAGCCAAAAATTCGGAATTTCCAGAACGATATTAGAACTAAAAAAAATGAAGAAAGAAGGAGAAATTAGTTTAGAAAATTACACCAAACTATATGAAAAATATAAAAATAAACTTAATGAAATTGAAACGAAGATAAAAAATTTGAAATAAAAAAATATTAGAAATTTTTATTCAATTTTACCTAATTTTTTAATGCCAAAGAATAGTACGGGAATCGCAAATCCACCTCCTATAAGGAATAAAGGAAATGGTAAAATGAATTTCACTAATTCAAGAGGTGGATCTATTATTGCAAATATTGCTATGCTAGAAAATATAGTAACGAACATGGTAGCCATATTAATTACAACAATTAGAAGTATATTTAATTGCATATCACCACCTTTCTCTTCGAATGCAGGATTAATGCATTGTAATCCGATCGCCTGAGAGAGTGTTATCATACAGTAAATTACAAAGAGGAAAAAGAAATATAT
>JAHLWH010000220.1 GCA_019058015.1 Promethearchaeota archaeon
GACCCAATCGGGTCATTTAACGGAAATTACTAAGAGAGATGATAGGATGGGAACCTACACAACCATTTAAGGTAGGAATAAAGAAAATTGATGAATGGATTAAAGAGCAATATGAATTAAAAAATAACTCATTTAAACATCTAAGAATTAAATAAATTAATTTAATACTCATTTCAAATTTAATTTTAATATCATTCTCCAAAAGGTTTGAAAACTTTTTTATTTTAGCAATTTTTCGAATCCTTAGATGAAACTGAAAAAATTTATTTCTAGTATATTAATTAAATTTATAGATACTTTTGCAAATTTAAAACTAATCAATTATACTTATTATAATTTAATCAATATTAAATTTATAAAAAGATTAATAAACTTTTTAAATTTTAAAGCGGAAAATTATAAAACAAAGATTATATCAGCAGAACTCATAGGAGGATTAGGAAATCAATTATTTCAAATAGCAAACACTTTAGCATATGCATGGAAATACTCATTAATACCTGTTTTTAAAAAAATCAAAAAAACACCAAGTATGGTTAAACCAAGATTAGTCTACTGGAAAACTGTATTTCGTGAAATTCCTGTTAATAAACGCTTACCTTTGAAATTAATCCCAATTATTGAAAAGGAGTTTATATATCATGAAATTCCAAGTCCAGATCAAATTCCTAATATTCAAAACAAAAATGGAATTATTTTTAAAGGGTATTTTCAATCTGCGAAATACTTCAATAATTATAGTAAAAAATTGTTAAAATATTTATTTTTTATTTCTCCTTCCGAAAAGGAGTACTTAAAGAAAAAATACATAGAAATTTATGATAAAGATATAATTTCAATAGCACTACATATTCGTAGAGGCGATTATCTTAGAATTCCAAATGTAATAATTAATTTATCAGAAACAGATTATTATAAGAAATCAATTGCTTATTTTCAAGAAAAATTATGGAAGTCTAATTATAAATTTATTATTTTTTCTGATGATCAAGATTGGAGTAAAAATTACATGAAATTAATCTTTCCAAGGTTAATTCCAATCTTTCCAATTGAAAAGGACTATCTTGAGTTATATTTAATGTCTTGCTGTAATCCTCAGATAATTGCTAATTCATCTTATAGCTGGTTGGGTGCATATCTCAATAATAATCCTGAAAAGATAATAATCGCTCCAAAAAGGTGGTTTGGTCCAGAAGGACCACCTAAATGGGATGATATATATATAGATGATTGGATAAAAATTTGAATATTTGTGATTATAATACTTTCTATAATAAAAGTAAGAACAACTTTTTTTTAAAAAAAATGTGTTGATTATTTTGGTAAAAAAATACGAACTAAAATGTACTGTTAATTCCTCTTAAATAATAGAGAGATTGATAAATTCTTTTTATAATTGTTAAGATTTGAAATCAAGATAAATAAGATTTCTTAAAAAAAATATGAAAAAATAAGTAAATCCAATTGTAAATAGATTTAACAGCTTAAGAGTTATATTTAAACATCAAATATTAGATCTTTTAATATTCAATGATTTTTTGGATATATATGAGATTTGTTATACAATTATTAACTTTGTTTTGTTAAATTCAGATTTTTTTATTTGAAAGCATATTTATGTCCTGGTAGAAAGTCTATGTCTTCAATAGTGAATCTCGTTTTTAAGGTAATTTTTCCTACAATATTATCAGGAAAAAGTGAACTCTCATAATCATAACTAAGGAGAATATGTTCAGAGTCAAACCATTTATGATCTATTACATAGTCTTATGAATATTTCGAACTTTCAGTTAAAGCCCATGTAGATACAAATAAATCCCCTTTTAACTCATATTTATCAATAAAGCACACTGGTAATAAGTTAATTTTACCCACTGCTATTTTCTCATCTGAATTTTGTATTAAATTTACCTTGTTCTCTCCCAAAATAGTTGTTAAATATATCCATTGAATACAACACATTAAGGGGAGGTCAATTATAATATAAGTTTTGTTTTCTTCGGCAAGTCGACCAAAAATTTTTGCTAGATTCCCGTATCCACCCCCCCATTCGATAATAGTTTTTATACCTTTTAATTTTAATTTTGTCTTCCTTAAGAATCTTATAATATGATATAAATGATGTATACTATTATGAGATGTGAGATATGTTACATTAAGAAGAAGTGGGTTTCCAACATAATCCTCCATTAATAACATCTTTAATTTAGTTTTTGAGAAATTTTTTTTTAGAAAATTCAATTCTTTCTTTAGCCATTATCCTCCCGCAGTAACAAACATTGCGTTGATTATTATCGAATTCCTTAGGAAAGAAAATGGCATGCCTAGTAATATTTCTTTTTCAAGTTTTTCATTGGTTTCTTTCCAAAAAGGAGTCATAAAGCGTTCTATATTGAATTTCTTAAGATCATTATAGATATTCGAAAGCCTTTGTTTTAAGATTTCAAAAGTTTTTTTCTGTTTCCCTTTCCTAGTTGCTAAAAATTTCTGTGCAGATCGAATTTTTCTTTCTTTTATTCTTTTCGCTACTTGTATAAATTTTTTTCTAATTCTTCGAATAATGCTAAAAATATCTGGAATTTTCATTTTTTTTTCATTTTAAAAATGTATTATATCGTCTTATTTTTAGATTTAAATATTTAGAAATCAAAAAATTTTATCCTATCGAGTTTGATGCTACAAGTATATAAAAATTTTTAAGTTATTTATTATAACTATCATCTTAATAACATTATTAACTTGAATGAGTTTTAACGATTTTTTAGTAATAATTGATCATTTTCCTTATTTTAAAAAAAAAAGAGTAAACATTGATAAAATGAAAATTTATTGTGTCCTCTTTGATACAGCACCCTTATGTAGAGAAATAGCTGTTTTTGCTAAAAAATATGGACTTTCTCTTCTACATCAGATAGGTGGGTGTTTTACTACAACCTCTTTAGTGAGTATGTTTACTGGTCAATTATGCTCTGATCTTGAAAGTGGAGGAATGGGATATGATCGACATAATAGATATAGAGAAAAACACACAAACACAATAAAATGGCCTTGGGAAAATCAACTTATAACAAGTATATTAGAAGATAATAATTGGCAAATAAAAATATACCACAAGGAATATTTTACTCAAGTAATTTCAAATAAACCTTCATTTATCACTACAGCAAAATATCCTATTATACCGGAAATACAAAAAGAAAAAAACGATAAGAACACATTTTATTTTGTCCATTATGAACTATTTCATTTTGGAA
>JAHLWH010000221.1 GCA_019058015.1 Promethearchaeota archaeon
ATTTTTTGTCATTTTGCTACTACTGACAACATGTCGGCAGTAATAATTTTTTGTCAGGATTTATTACTGATTTTTGTCATTTATTTATTACTGACAACACCTTTTTTATTTAAATAATTAGAATTTAATCTGAAATTATAATGATGAATTTTAGAATTAATCACATGGGAATCAAAAATATTGCAATTAATGCACAATTTGTGGATTCATAAGGAAAGGTTTATAATGGCAGATTATAAATCAATTTATCTACCCTTAATAAAACTATTTCTAATTTCTAAGATAATAGGTTATTTATTCAAATAATTATAAAAAATGATTTAAAATATATTTTTTTATTTAGTTTTTCCCATTTGGAAATATTTTAGAAATTGAAGAATTAAATCTCCAATTTTAAATTAAAGTTTTCATATTTGAAATTCAAATTTTATTTAAATTAAAAGAAAAAATTTTAGTAAATAGATTCAACTAATAATTATAAATACTAATAAAATTATTTCTAGTTGATTTTTTATGTCTTATGAAAAATTGGTTAAAACAAAAATTGTAGCTACACTTGGTCCTGCTTCTAATAATAAAGCTACCATTAAACGATTGATTGATACAGGTGTGGATATTTTCCGATTAAATTTTTCTCATGGAACACATGAACAAAAAAAAGAAATATTTCAGATGATTCGAGAAGTAAATGATTATATTGGAATCATGACAGATATTCAAGGACCGAAAATTAGAATTGGGCAGATAAAAGAACCGTTTATTATGAATGTAAATCAAAAAATAAAGATTTATGAGAAAAAAGTTGAAGGAAATGAAGAACAATTCAGCATCCCATATGATGGTTTTCTTTCGGATATAAGCGTTGGAGATTTTATATTTATTAATGATGGAATCATTCGAATTGAGATTAAGAGTAAAGAAAAAGATCATGTAATCGGACAAGTGATTACAGGGGGGCCAATCTCCTCTAATAAAGGAGTTAATATCCCTTCTGGCGAACTTAAGCAGAAAGTTCCAACTAAAAAAGATGTAGAAGATATGAAATTAATTGCAAAGCTTGATCCTGAATTTTTAGCTATTTCTTTTGTTGGAACAGCAGCTGATGTATTGAATGTTAAAAAATTGATGCAGAATTTTGGTAATTCAGAAATCAAATTAATTTCTAAAATTGAAAGACCGATAGCTTTAAAAAATTTTGCGCAGATATTAGATGTTTCTGATGGAATAATGGTTGCAAGAGGAGACCTGGGTGTTGAAATATCCCCAGACCTAGTTCCCCTCAAACAGAAGGAAATAATAAAACAATGTAACATCTTAGGAAAGCCTGTAATTACAGCTACACAGATGCTAGAATCGATGACAACAAATCCAATCCCTACTAGGGCAGAAGCAAATGATGTATTCAACGCTGTATTCGACGGAACAGATGCTGTCATGCTTTCAGGTGAAACTGCTATGGGAAAATTCCCAATACAAAGTGTGAGTTATATGAACCGCATTGCTAATACTGCCTCTGAAATTATACCTCCACGAGCTCCTGATGAATTTGATTCTGAAAAACTACAACATACACAATTATTAGGTAGAGTTATCTTAGATCTTTCATATCAATTAGTAAATTTGAACTATCAAGGTAAGATTTTAGTTATTACCAGAAAAGGATTTGGTTGCCGGATGATTTCTAAATATAGACCACCACTACCGATATATGCAATTACTCCGTTTAAAAGGACTGCAAGAGAATTGAATCTTTTATGGGGTGTAATGCCAATCCATATTACAGATGAAAATTTTTTTAATCAACACGCAGAGGATATTATAAGTCAAGCAGTTCAATATGCGGTTGATCATGGACATTTTGAGTTAAATAATCATGTTATTATATTATTAGCTTCAAGAAAATATCCAGATTTTGGAAATCTAGTCGGATTTTATTATGTAAAAGAAATAATCAAAAAATAGAAAGAAATAATAATTTTTGGTTTTTTTTATTTTGTTTCTCTTTTCTTTTTAATCTTCAGATCGTATGCAATGTATAATATAATTCCGACTAAAATAATTGTTAGTCCAATTATCCACATAAAATATTCAAATTCTGTTTGACTGGTCCAAGTCCAACCCCATGCATGTGAAAAAAAGTCGAATGGAAGGAAAAACAACATTAAAAATAGCATTGATGTATCGATTATACTAGCAAAAATTAAGATTTCAAATGTTCTAATTTGTTCTCGTTCTCCAATTAAAGTACTAATCAGGTTTGAAATTTGTTTATTTTTAAATATTATACTCATAAGAGCTGAAATTACGATAATTTCTATCCATGCTTTAATTAAAATTTCAATAACTATAGCTTCTGGCATTCCTATAACGATATTTAAATCCCATATCGTGAAAATCATTTCAGGAATATAACCTATAATTCCTGAAATTAAAATTGCAAATATTTTTTTATAATTATTTTGTTTAAAGAATGGAATTTTTTCATTTAGAATATAATAAATAAATCCGACAGAGAATCCAGTTAAAATTTTTCCTGGGATCAAAGCTGGATTTGCAAAACGAAAAGCAGGAATAAGCCCTACTATAGCTCCTGCTATTGAACCTAATATAGGTCCACCACTTAAAGCTACAATATATGTACCTATATGTGACAAATCAATTGCGACACCGGGACCTATTGGTAACGTATATACTGATAAAAATGCTAAAACCACGCCCAATGCACTCATTACGCTTAAAAATGCGATAGATTTCGAGTTAAGATAGCTTTTAGGAAGTATTTCTTTTGATTCTGGCTCCATTTTTAATCCAATTTAAAGAAATGATTTTTATTAAATTATTAAATATAAAAATATCCCATTCTATAAAAAGAATTACTCAAATTATCCCTAACTTTTACTCATTTTAAGGTAGCCTAAATTATTTAATTTTACGCTAAAATGAAGAATTTTTTTAAAATTTCGCAATAAAAAAATTTTAATAGTATTCTAATTCGATGATTTTCAACTAATTCCTTAAAAAATTTGAAATATTTATAGAATTAAATAATTATGGAGAACAACAATAATCTTTTTGATAAACTTCTTAAATTTACACATGGGAGTGTTTATGGTATATCATCAGTTGTAATTGGACTTTTATTTAGCACTATTGCATTAATCTTATTTCCAAACTATAATTTTCTTCTCAATATGATAAGCGAATTGGGTGTAGGCCCAGGTGGAATTTTTTTTAATTTAGGATTAATTTTAGCTGGAATATTGGCAATTCCATTTTTTATTTATTTTGGTCGAGTTCTTAGAAGTAATAACACTAACGACAGGCTTGAAAAAAGTGCAGTGAGTATTTCCATTATTTCTTGCATTTCTTTTTCGCTTATCGGATGTTTTCCGGTAATACAGAATAATAATATTGTTTTATTTATTCATGGCACTTTTGCTTTGATAAATTGGATATGTGAGATTCTTTATTTAACTCTTTATAGCATTTTAATTTTAAAAAATTCAAAATTTTCAAAATTACAAGCTTTTCATGGTTTTATTGGTATTGGTGTAATCGTGTTTAACTTATTTACATGGTGGCCGATAACAGAATGGGCTGTAACATTTATAATTACATCTTGGATCCTTGTTAATGCAATATATATGTTTTATAAGAAATTATAAAAGACTACTTTAAAGGCATCTTAATCTCTATTTTTTCAAAACTTGCTTCTCTTTCGAATCAAGTTGTAGCCAATCGCTTATTTCCTTTTTCATTTTTATTGATTTCGAGGATAATAATTTGAGAAATGGAATTGCAGTTCTTGTTGCTTCAATAGAGGATATTTCATATACATCCTCAATTTTTTTTGCTAAAGAAAGTTTATCTCTGCCAATTCTGCTTGAAATAATTTCAGGAAAAGTAGTTTTTACAAATTTTGGTGTATAGCTCCTCTTTTTTGCAAGAGAAACACCTCCACCAAATAAATCAAAAAAATAAGGCAGTAAAGCCCAATTTTGATATTTTCTTATTCGACCAAATATTTGGTCTGCAGTGGAAATATTCTCAAATGCCTCGACCAGTTCATCATTTAAATTAATATATTTCGGCAAATTTTCATTAACCCATCTATATAATAAACTATAATCCACATCTGATTTATCAAGTAATCTTTTTGCATCGATTAGTGTTTTTACTTCTGTAAATAGAGACCGTATTAGAGAAAAAATAACTTCAGAGGTATCTCTTTGAAGTTCATCTATATTTCTAAGAGATTCAGCGCTTCTTCCACCTTGCATTAATCCTTGGAGATCATTTATGGAAGCACGTAGATCACCTTTGTTCTTTTGAGTAATAGAAATTAAATCTTTAGGTTTAAAATCATGAATATTTTCTTTTTTAAGGATTTTTTCTAGTATTTTAATAACAGATTCCTCAGATAAGGGTTGAACTTCAAATTTTTTTACTTTTTTATAAATTGGATTTAAACTTCTCTTATATTCATTAGCGATCATGATAATTGGAAATTCACTATTAGTCATAATTTCTAAAACAGTTGGAATTGCTCCTTTATCACTAACTCCATAAATTCCATCTATTTCATCAATAAGGATAATTTTATTTTTAGATTTAGATATAAAATCCATCATATCTCTTGCCTTGGAAGCTTCATCTAATTTCCTTTTTAGAGACCGCTGTGTTCGAGTATCAGATGCATTTGTTTCTATTACTTGCATATTTAGATCATTGGCTATAGCATAAACAACCGAAGTTTTTCCAATGCCTGGTGGTCCTTCAAGTAATATTGCCTTTTCTTTACTATCTTTTTTAAAATTTTTGATGAATTTAATTAGCTCATCAATTAAATCGATTTTTTGTCTATTTACTTTTGCAACGGGCTTTGCCATATCCCTAATTGATTTAGGTCTATACTTTTCCACCCAGGGCAATTCTGTTTTTTTTTCTTTCTGTTTCAATATTGATTCCTTTTTATTAAATTTCCATTAGATTTTTTCAAATAAAAGACATAATTTAGATACTAAATTCGATAATTGAATATCAGGATCCAAGCCATCTATACTTTTAAAATCAGCCTCGGCAATATGATTAATATATTGAATTTTGATAGATTTACTTAAAGGCAATATAAATATCTCATCTAATAATTTTTTATATACTTCTTGCGCAGAATAGTTAAATTCTCTTCGAATTGCTCTCAATTGTGCTCTAATGGCAGAAAAATCGCTTTTTAAAATAAGTTTTAACAATTCTTTTATTTTCTTATCCTTAGTACTATTGATTACTTCGTATAATACTTCTGAATTAATATTAGTTGATAACATTGCAGATAATTGCAAGATATTAATTGCTTTATTTATATGACCCTCTGAATATTTATAAAGAATTTTAAGTGCAGGCTCATTTATGTTAATATCTTCTTTTTTTGATACTCCCTTAATAAAATCACTATAGTTTTTAAATTCCACAGGAGGGATAAATAAAATTTGACAACGAGAAATGATCGGATCAATAATTGTTGAGATTTTAGAAGTAATTAGAATCATTCTACAATTAGATCCATAAGTTTCCATAAGCCTTCTAAAGCCTTGTTGAAATTGTCCTAAAGCTTCAAAATTTTTAACAACTAATATTTTAAAGGGAGCTTCTCCAAGTACTCTTATTTGAATAAAAGGTTTTACTTTTATGTCCAGAAATGGATGGATATATCTTTTCTTCCCTGCTCGACTTCCAATCATCCCTGTAGAAAAGGTTGATCTAATTCCAGCTTGCTCTCTTTCTTCTTTGGATATGGGTACGTCTGCAAAAAGAGTTTTCAAATTAAATTCATAAGATCCTCCTAAAAATTCTTTAGCAAAACATTTTCCAATAGTAGTTTTTCCAACTCCGTGATAGCCAGTCAAAAGTAAATGAGGGAAATTTTTTTTTGAAATATACTCTTTTAATTGAAATTTAATTTGTTCTCTACCACAAATTTCACTTAAAGTTTTTGGTTTGTATTTAACCGACCAAACGGGAGAATTAATAGTCATTGTTATTTATCTCAACTCCCTACTGATCGTATTAAATAATGCATTTAATTGAATTTCTGAATTAGAACCTTGAGTTATTCTAAATTCGTATTCTCCAAGGTAGTTATAAATTTTTGCTAAATTTATATTATTTAAACCCTTCTCTTGAGATATTTTTAATAGCACTTGTCTTATTAAATTTCTACTTGAGTATCCCCTAAGACTTTTAACTATCTCTTTTAAATCATCAATTTTTCTTAGTTTTAAAGCATTAAATAATTTTTCCAAGATTTCTGGTTTGAAATAGCCCGAGATCGAATAAATTTCATCAAGTTTTAGGTCATCAATAATTTCTAAAGCAACAGTCATTTGTAATGTATTTATTGCTTTTCTAAGATCTCCCTCACTGATGAAAAATAATATATCTAACAATTTATCTTGATTCTTTATAGTGATGTTTTCTTTCTTTAGTATAAATTTTAAACGAGAAATTATTTTCTCTTTATTTAATGGTGTAAATCTTAAAACTGCACATCTTGAAATAAGTGGATCTATAATTCGGTTTATATTATTACACAAGAATATAAAAATTACATTTCCTGAAGATTTTTCTATGATTCTTCTTAATGCCTGCTGAACAGTTCCAGGTATATTATCTGCCTCATCAAGAATCACAATTTTACCATGATTCTCTTCCGAATCTAGTGAAATTAATGATTGATTAACAAATTTTTTTAAAATATTCCTAACATATTCCATCCTGACATTATCAGAGGCATTTAATTCTAGAAGAAGCCCTTTCTTTTTACAATCATTACCTAATAATTTATGTGTTAAAATTAAAGCCGAACTTGTTTTACCTGTTCCCGCAGGACCAGTAAAAATAAGATGAGGAACTGTTTTACTATTAATAAATCTTTTTAAATTATTAATTGCGAGATTCTGGCTAATAATATCCTCGAATTCCTGTGGTCTATATTTCTCAATCCAAGGAACATCTAATAAGGATTCATTATCCAATGCCATTAAATTAAATTCTCCATCAACTTATCAGAATTTTAATTCCAGTACTACATATTTCTTTTTAAATTTATATTTTTCATAAAGCTTAGCTGCTTTAATCGCTTCTTCTTTAAGATTTATTTTAACTCTTTGAACTTTGATTTTCTTTAGATGATTTAGAGCCTCTTGTAGCAAATATTCTCCAACTCCTTTTCCTCTATACTTTGGACTTACAAAAACTAACTTAATATATCCTTCACTTAAGCCATAGGGATCAACCCTCAATTCAGCGACGATCATCCCTGCTGGTTCGCCAGTTTCTACATTTTCTGCTAAGAAGATGCCATGTCTTTGTAAGGGATCATATAACCTACGTAATATACCCCAATCAAATCTCTTTTCGTCAAAATCTTCTCCTAAATCAGAAACAAGTTGACTAACAAATTGTTTTAACGCCTCTCTATCATCAGGAGTTCCGACTCGAATACGAACGTCCATATTATGATACCTATAAAATATTTATAAAGATATATAAAAAATATCTCTTTAATCATTTATTAATTTTTAATTGATTGTTCTATTTTCAAAATAAAAGGAATAAAAAAGTGAAAAACTTTTTTCACCCGCCCCCCCTTTTAATCCATTCTGCAACTTCTGGATCTTCAGTACCACATGATGGACATTTACTACGAATACCATATACATCTAATGATAGATGCACCCGTGTTAATAGAGCGCCACAATTCTTGCAAGTGATATACTTTGCACCGCAATCCTCGCATAATTTCAAGTTTGTGTCAGTTACAAAGTTGTACCTTCGTTTTAGAATACTATCATTTACGATTCTAAAGATTGTGCCACCACACTCATCACATTTGTCTTCCATTCTAAATCATATTTTTTTTAGTTCGAAATTTTTATGAATAAAAATAAATGATTCCTAAGATATAAAAAAAGATAAGATTTTTAATGATTTCCAATTAATTACATTCCAATATTTTTTTTTCTTAAAAATTAATGTAAAAATAGTAAAAAAAAAAATATTAATCCATTTTTAACTTCTTCATTTGTGCTTGAGCTTTCGGGTTTATCTCTTCCAGAGTTCTTATAAGCTGAACAACTTTATCATCTGCAAGTGCTTCTGAGAAGAGTAAAAGATTTTCAAAAGAACCAATAAAAAGTCCCTTACGCTTTATTGGCTTACCATCTGATTTTATTGGATTTATCTCTAAAAATAGAAGGGCTGGGCGCGTTTTTGTAGCAGGCACTTTCACTACATAAACTCCTGGAATTGGAGTCTCCATTTTTCCCCAATCTTCTGCACCTTTTAGATGTTCTCTGAGTTGTAATTTAATATCTGCCATATTTATTATCACTTCATTTGTTATATGTACCTTACATATAATATGTAACATATAAATCTTCTGAAAAATTTTAAATTTCTAATTTTTCTAGAGATCTAATATTCTTAAAAATGAACAATTTAATAAAGAAATAAAAAAGATTTTAATATTTGACTATTTTAATTCATACATCACCAGGGTGCGCCAAATTCTCTTGAGATTTTTTAAATAATTCTTCTAATAAAAATTCTTTTTTAATTAAATCTCGAACTGCCACACGAATAGCTTCTGATCTATTTGGAAATCGACCTTCGGCTACAAAAACTTCCAATATTTCTAAGTATTTTTCAGGTAAGCAAACAGAAGAGAGTTGAATTATTTTTCACCTTTAATTTTTTATTATATTTTTCTCTTATTTTAATTTTGCAGTGGAAATTGACCATCACCTAAAAATACTTCTAAAAATTAATGAGTATTTATTACCGACAAAAATATATGAAAATTTGTCTCTTTCTTACCTCATTTTATTGTAATTATATTATTACAAAAAAATTAAAATCATTTTATCTATATTTCACTCTTTAATTTTTATTTTAAATAAAAAAATTAATTAACCTAAAAAGAAGAAGATAAATTATTATTACAATAATTTTATTTACTCTTTTTTGTTTTTTCTTTCTTGAAGTCTTTTTCTTAAGTCCTCTCGCCGTTTTCTTCTTTCTTCTAATCTCTGTTTAATGTCTTGTTCTTTCATTTTTTTCGCTTCTATTTTTTTTGTTTTTTCTGTCTTTATTCTATCAATCTTTGTTTTTCTTTCTTTCTGTGCTGTTTGTAATTGACCTATATATTGCTCTACTCTATTTGTTTCCATTTCCCAATCCTTTCCTAATTCTTTAAATATATGATGAGCCTTTTCAGCAAATTGGATCGCTCTTGAAAAATTATTTCTTCTCTCTGCCATTTTACATTTATTCATATAACCAAATGCTGTTTCAGAATCTACTTTTTCTTCAATAAAATCTGCAGTTTCTTCAATTTCTCGTTTTATTCTTTTTTCCTTCACATTGATTTTATTTATATCAATTTGTTCATTAATAATTTTTAAAGCATTAGTCCATTGGATTTCTTCAAAAATTTCTTTTACTTCTACTAATACTGAAACAACACGCATATATTTTGCTCGTTGGCTTGCTCTTTCGGCTTCATCTAATAAATTATAAGCCCTATCTATTTCTTTAAAATATCCTTTTTTTTCTATTTTTTCTTCTTGAATTATCGGAATTAAGCTTTGATTTGTGATTCCATTAATTTTAATTTTAATTTTTTGGGCTTCTTTTTTCCAACCTGAATTAATAAATTTAGAATAAACTTTTCTAAGTATTCTTACGGCAGAGTTGAACTTTTTACTATCAATTAATTCATTTGCTTCATCCAAAGCTTGATAAGATTCCGCTTCTTTACTTTTAAGTTTTATTTTTTCCTTCTCTTTTTCTAAATATTTGCTTCGTAACTTTGCTGCAGAACTTTTCTTTAATTCAGATTGTACTCTTTCAGATTCAGATATTAATTCTTTCATTTTTTTCTTTTCTCTGCTTATCTGTTTAAGTCGTTCTTTTCTCTCTTCAACTTCTCTCATTTTCTTTTTTAGGTAAAATAAATGGTCTTGATCAATCTTTGTAACTTCTTGTTTCCACCCCAATTCCATAAAAATTTGACGTGCTTCCATATATTGTTCATATCCCTTATCAAATTTTTCTTTTAAAATTAAATTGGAAGCTTTAACGATTAAACTAAAAGCCTTTTCAGCCTTTCTTTTTTCATCCTTCTTTTTAACAGCAAGTTCTAATAATCTCTCTTTACGTTTTTCTCTTTCTTTTTCAAGTATCCCTCTATATTTTTCTTCCATTTCTCTTTCTTCAACAAGTTTGATTGCTTCAATTTCTTTAGCTTTCTCCAATCTTTGAAAATAAGTATCTCTTTCCTTTTTAAGTGTAAGAATAGTATTTGTTGTTAAAATTATTCCTTCTTTATAATTAATCTCTTCGAAAATCTTTTTACTCTTATCATATAATTCAATAGATTCATCAAACTTCTTTTTCCTTAATTTAGGTTTTGCTTGATCCATTAATTGAAATGCTTTTTCCTGCAATTGTTTGATTAATTTTTCCCTTTCTTCAGTTTCATAGAGCTTTTTACTCTTTAAATCCAATTCCCTTTCTTTTAGAGCACTTTGCTCCTCTGTTAATTTCTGAAATTCTAATTTTTCTTTTTCCTTTTTTAATTCTTTAATTTTTTCTAACTCGCGAAATTTAATATCTTTCTCTAATTTATTTTTATAATGAGTAATTGTCGCTATTAGGGATTCTGCTTGCTCATTCCAACCGACAGATTGTAATTTATTTTTAGCCTTTCTATAAATTTTAATTACTTCTTCATAGGGACAAGGTTTTGAAAAATCTTTATATTTCAAAATCTTTTCATATTCTCTTGCCATATTTTCTGCAACATTAATCTTTTCATCTATCTCTTTTTGGACTTGAAATTCTTCCTTTTTCTTTTTCTCATATTTCATCATTCTTAAGTCTGCTGCAACCGAATCTTTTAAAGATTCTTGAGGGGGAAAATATTTGATTTCAACCTTATCAAGTTTTTGCCGTTCAAATTCTCTAAATTTTTTATCATGTACTAATTTTTGTTCATAATGTTTAATGGTTTCTCTATAAAGTTTAATTTGATCTGTCCATCCAGTTTCCTTGAGAATCTCAATTATGTCTTCATAAATCTCAATTATGTTTTCATAGGGACAAACCTTTGAAAAATCTTTTTTTCTAAGTTCTAATTCATATTCTCTTGCTAATGATTCTGCATAATTGACTTTTTTTTGTATTTCCTCTTCAATACGTTCTTGTTTTTTCTTTTTTGTCTCTAATTCCATTTGTTTATCTAACATTTCTTGAGTTTTAGCTCCATCTTCATCAATTGTTATTGAGATCAGTTCTTTCTCTTGTTTTTGACGTTCTAACTCTCTTAATCTGATGTCACGAACGGATTTTTCCTCATAATGTTTAATCGTTTCTGAATATGGTTTAATTTGATCAATCCATCCTGCATTTTTAAGAATTTCGATTAGTTCTTCATAAATTAAAATTATTTCATCAAATGGAGATTCTAAAGAGAAATCTTTTTTTTTCAATGCCAACTCATATTCTCTCTCTATCGATTCTGCATAATTCACTCTATCTTGGATTTCATTTTCAATATGTTGTAGTTTAAGCTTCTTTTGTTCCAATTCAATTCTTTTATCTGTAATCTCTTGGTTTTTTGCGTCATCCGCCAAAGGAGTAAAAATGTCCTCGTCTATTTCCTGTTTTTGGCTTTCTAACTCTCTTAATTTTAAATCATGGGTCAATTCTTGCTCATAATGCTTAATCGTTCCCCTGTAAGGTTTAATTTGATCCATCCATTCTACTTCTTTAAGAATTTTTATAATATCTTCATAAATCAAAATTATTTCATTATATGGAGCTTTTTGAGAAAAATCTTTCTTTCTTAAGGCTAAATCATACTCTCTCTCTAACTGATCTGCGTAATTTACTCTATCTTGAATCTCTTTTTCAGTTCTTTTCTGTTCTTTCTTTTTTTGCTCTAATTTCTTTCTTTTATCAGTTAAAACTTGATTCTCAATTTGATCTTCAACAGGTATTGTAGATATCAATTCTATTTCCTGTTTTTGGCGTTCGATTTCTCTTAATTTTTCGTCACGAGCTAGTTTTTCCTCGTAATATTTAATAGTTTCTTTATATGGATTAATTTGATCAGTCCAACCGGTTTCCTTAAAGATTTCTATTATTTCTTCATAAGTTGAAATAATCTCCCTATATGGATTTTGTTGATCAAACTTTCCTTTCTTTAAAGCTTTCTCATAATCTCTTTCTAATTTCCCTACATAATTTACTTTATCTTGAATCTCTTTTTCAATTCTTTTCTGTTCTTTCTTTTTTTGCTCTAATTTTTTTAATTTTTCTTCCTTTTGAATTGACTCTTTTTGGAGAGATTCTTGTTTGATTAATTTAAGTTCTTTTAATTTATTTTGTTGAATTTGTAATTGTGCTTGCCTTTCCTTCTCTTTTAGAAGCAATTTTAAATATTTATTCTTCTTCATTTTTAATTTTTTAATTAATTCTTGAATCTTAGGGACTTCTGAATGCCAACCTATTTCTTTAAAAATTTCAGTCGCAAGTAAATAATTCTCCAGAGCTTCATCAAACTGATTTTCTTCTTCGAGTTCTGAGGCTTCTCCCAACAGATCATATGCTTCTATACTTAGGTTTTTTTCTTTTTGCTTTTTTTGTTGATACGCTTTTATTTTAGTATCTTTTACATCTTCAACATACTTTTTTAATTCTTGTTGTTTTAATAAAAATTCTTGGCTTTTTTCAAATATTTCTTTACTTACGTCTTGTTTTTTCAATTGTTCTTGCTGTAATTTCATAAATTTCTTCTGTTTTTCCTCTAAATCCTTAATAAATTGTTGAATCTTAGGAATTTCACTTTGCCAATTGATCTCATTAAATAATTTTATTACTTGATTATATTTTTTAAGTGCTTTCTCAAATTCATTGGATTGGATTAGCTCTGAAGCTTCTCCCAACAGATCATATGCTTCCATACTTAAGTCTTTTTCTTTTTGCTTTTTTTGTTGATATATATTTAATTTTGTTTTTTTTACATCTTCAGATTTCTGTAGAAATTCTCCGTGTTGAGAAATAATTTCTTGTTCTTTTTCTGTTATTTTTTTCTTTTTTTTAATAATTTTTAGTCTTTTTTCCTGTATTTTTAGAAATACATTTTTCTTTTCATTCAATTCCTTAATTAGCTGCTCAACCTTAGGAACTTCTGAAGTCCAACCTATCTCCTGAAAAATATTTTTTGCTTGCATGTATTTCTCAATGGCTTTATCAAATTGATTGGATTGGCCAAAATCTGACCCGTTTCCCAAATAATCATATGCTAATTTACTTTTTTCTTCTATTTCTTCATTTTTTTTTGTAAAAGATGCAAATTTTTCTTTTTTCAACTGAGCTTTATCTATTTCTTCACTCTCTTGTTTGTTTTTCGGAAAAACTTGATTATATTTATTATATGCCTCTTCAATTAATTTTTCAGTTTTTTGAACTTCATTTTCATAACCAGGTATCTGTTTCAATATATCTATGCCTTTATTATAACAGTCAATCCCATCATTGAATTTATCCAATTTAATAAGTTCCTTCCCCATATTGATTATTTTAAATACTTGTTTTACAAGATCATCATCAACATTATCTGAATTAGCGAGATTTTTCAATAATTTTCACTACTTTTTTATAGTTTTAAGATCTAATACTACAAATAACAATAAAACACTTGTATTATAAATTTCATTTATTTTTAATTGCATAAATGAATATTTGATATTAAGAAGACCATAATTTTAATTTTTTATGTCAAAATTCCATCAGAAATTTATAAAATTTGAAAAAAAGGAAATAATTAATCTCTTAAGTTTAAGATTTGTATGATTTTTCAATTATACTAATTTTGAATTCAAGAATTGATCGCACATTCGACCTCCTTCAGAGGTTAAACTCCATCCATCCTCCTCTTTTTTTACATAACCAAGTGATTTAATATTATTTAGAACTTCGAGTACCTCCTCTCTTTTTTTTTGAATATTAAAATCCACGCGCAGTGAGAATATTATTTCATCAATTGGCACTGGTGAATTAAGTTCATCTTCCATGACTCCGAGTGCTGCTAGAATTTCATTTTGTTGTCCAATATCACTATCCATACGTCTTTGTTGCTCGTCTAATAACCAAGGATAATCAACTAACATTTGTTTGATTTTTTCTTCATCTCCTCTTTTAAAATAAATTTCGAAATCATCCCGTATTTTTTTCTTTTTTGCCATTCTTGAATACACTTAAACTATATATCTATTGCAATTTAATATAATATAATCTAAAATAATAAATAAATAAAATACATCTATTTAAATCGTATTATTAATAATTAAAAAAATTTAATGATAAATATGTCTCAAAAAAAGAAGAAATCTTGTAAGAAACATAACAAATTTAATTATTACTGCAAAGATTGTAGGGCAGCAAATGAGGAGCAAAAAGAAAAAGAAAAACTACTCTATCCAGATGCAATCGAAAAAGGGAAAATTAAGGAGGAAAAATTTAAAGTCAGCGAAAAAATTTCACCTCCATATGAACGTGGTCCTTTCAAAAAAGATATTAAAGAACCGTCAAGAGAACCTCGATATAAATACACTCCAATAAGAAGGATAAAAGAATTTAAAAAATATCTTTTACTCTTGATTCCATTAATCTTAATTATCTTCTTTTTATCAATATTTTGGTTTATCCCCAGTTGGACAGCAGGAATAAACTTACAAATTCAACTGTATTCTAATAAAGCGGGAGGGTTAAATTTTGTCGAAATTTACGCACTAAATTTTTGGAGCGCAAATTTTATATTAAATAAAACCGCTTTAATTGGGGCTTTTATAGGCACTATTATTATGAGCTTTCCCCCAGAAAGAAATCTTTTTACTCTCCTCGGGACTTATTTTGGATGGGGTCGAACATCTAGGTTTAAAGCGATGATTTACTGGTGGACGATAGGTTTTGGAGTTTTTTATTTAATTGGTCAATTGATTGATACAACATCATATTTTAGCTGGGCAATTTATCTTTTAGATAATGAAATTTTTGATTTATCTCCAAATTTAATGATTAATGCATTTAATGTGCTTTTTGATCAAAATAGCACGGATTTAACAAGTATCTTTTTCTATTCGGCACTTTATTTACCCCTTATAAATTTCATTTTAGGGGTTATTATTTTCCGAATTATCTTAAATTTATTAAAAAATACATACCTTAGAAGGAACGATTTTTATGCTCTTGCAGATCTCTTTTTAATTATTGGTATTATTTTCGGATTTGCTTTTTTTAATTTACCATTACTTGCGTTAGACGGTTTGAATCTTCTGCAATCGGCGTCCTTGATTCTTGGTTTTATTGTACTTATTATATTTGGGATTGTTATTGATGGATATGGGTTTTTATCTGGTCAGAAACAAGGAAGAGGTTTTGTAATGCTAAGTTCCCACCAGAAAAAAATGGGTATATTAGCTATTGGGTTAATAGTTATTATTATAATTCCACTCATCATTAGCATACCAGTGGCAATTAATATTGAATCAAATACTTACACCTGGACTGTAGAAAGATGGAATAAAAAAACAGCCCGTGAAGTCGAGTGGACTCGAATTTGTGCTGGATTGGACATGTTTGAAGAACGTACTATAGAGAATTATACGGAATCTACTATTACTCCCGATTCGCAAATTATACCTCTCATCCGTCAATA
Source organism: Promethearchaeota archaeon (assembly GCA_019058015.1). Lineage (GTDB taxonomy): Archaea > Asgardarchaeota > Lokiarchaeia > Sigyniarchaeales > SOKP01 > 6H3-1. Next base: position 15,782 of record JAHLWH010000221.1, read on the forward strand.
TGATCAAAGTGTAGCTGTTCAGAAAATGTCTGCACAGATTGCTTCAAAATATGAATCTATAGCAGATAGTGATATTATCTATATTGGAGGGAATGAATATTGGGTTTCACCAAAAACTCTACGAATGTCTGGCATAACTCCCGGTGGAGTAGAGTTGCACACAGCCCTTTTTGATCATGTGGAAGGATTTCTTGCCATGGATACGTTCACTGGTGATTTATTAACAACTGAAAGTGAATATCAAAATATCTTTAATGTATCTTCGAATTATCCAATATTTTTTGGTGAACGCGAGAGTACTGTCTTTGCTGCACAATATTATGGAATACAAGAGGAAGAAACCTTTTTTGATTTTACTGGAGGAGGTCTTGGGGCATATGAGACAGATATTCTTTTAAATACAACGTGGTCAGCAGGAATTGAAAACTTAGAACATGCATATGAAGGAACACCAGACGGAGAATTAGAGGGACTTGAGCAATTTTATTTTACTTCTAACTTAGGATTATTTCCATACGCTTTAAATTTAACAGAAAGCAGTTATTTAATTAATAGAAATATAAAAACTAGAGTCTCTGAAGCACTTTTACCTGGGCTTTGGATAGATCCTGATCCATATCTTATTTTTGATACGAATGCTGGTAAAGTATATTATGGGGTTTCTATCTGCACCAATATTGCAATAGGGTCTTATTCCAAGAGTCCTATATATAGATTTTTAGGAATTTGTTTAATAGATCTTTTAGATGGCAGAATGACATTTTATAAGAATCCTGCTTTAAAAGAAAATATTAACGATGATTTGACTTATCCATTTTGGAAAATCTATCTAGAAAAATATCCATGGAAGAATGTACCAAGTTGGTTAAAATATCAATTAAGATACCCTGAAACCCTTTTTGAAATACAGTTAGATTACGAATATATATATCATGTTCAAGATCCTACGACATTCCGAAGAGGTGATGATTTTCATGAGCGACCAGAAGGTGGAGATCTTTTCTATATAGAAACTGATTTAGGTGATGGTATTGAGTATGTTGGAATTGATTTAGCTGAGTATATTGGTAGAGAGGCAAGAATTCTTGCAGGATTATACATAATAAGACATGGAGAAAATTTCGGACAGGCAATATTATATCATACAAGAGATCTAACTAGCGTTAATTTGATTGGACCAGTAACAGCTAGAGAATATTATAGCACTGCAGCAACCAAAGAAATTGAGTTAATAACAGCTCCACGGCATGGAAATACATTAATCTATCCATTGGCTGGTTCACTTTATTATTTTGTTCCTACCTATGCTAAAGTAGGTGGTATTCAAGACTTAAAATTAACGGGGTTAATCGATGGATTTTCAGGTGTATATCCTGGTTATGGTGTGTCTGCAATTGAGGCATATAACGCTTTGAATATAACAGCCGAAGAAGAACCAAGCGAAGGAAATGTCACATTAAGTTATACTTATGATTCCACTGTAGAATATCCGAATCCAGCCAATTCGAGAATTGAAATAGAAGTTGATTTTAATCTCTCACATCCGGTAAGGAATTTGGTACTTAATGTATCGATCTATTCTGATCTTGTTAATGTTTCCATTCCTTCTCATGGTAGTTTAATTAATAGTACATTCACGTGGGGTGTAGGCAATATTGGTTATAATTATACGTTAATGGATGAATGGCTTTATCCAGGTGAAGGAAAGATTTTTACTGCACAATTCTATGCGAGTTCAGTGAGTGCCTCTGGACTTTTAGTTATGTTTGAATATACATTAATTGTGGATGATGTAGTTATTTACACAAGTGAAAAAAATTCGATATTATTTACTAAAAACATTTAAATCTCCGATAAAACAAAAAATCAACTTTTTTTTATTTTTCACTTAATTTTTTTAAAAAAGAGCCTATTATTATAATTCTACAATTAAACTTTCAACTTCAGATTTAGAAAGCAATTTATATCTTTTTTCTTCACCAGAGATATGAGAAATTTTAATATTTTCTGCTGTTATGTCATCTTCAACACTTTCCTTTATAGTTCTTATTGCTAACAATTGAATTTCTTTCAATGAAAAGGTTGGGTTATATTCCTTCTCAATAAATTCCCTTGCAGTGCTCTCTCCCGAACCTAACGCATAAGCTTTAAAACTACGATATATTCCGCTTGGAGATGTGGTATAAATCTGAGGTCCATCTGAATCATAACCAATAAAAAATAAGCTACAACCGAAGGGTCTTATTCCGCCGTACTGTGTATAGATTTGTTTTAAATTCGCAATAGATTTTACTAACATATTTAGTCTTACTGGCTCATCATATGTCAGTCTATAAGATTGAGCCTGTACCCTTGCATAGTTTACCAATATCCTAGAATCTGCATGCAAACCTGAAATTGCACACCCTATATGTTTATCAATCTTAAATAACTTATCGATTGAATCAATTTCCATTAAAGAGGATGCAATTTTTATTTGTGCAGCTAAACACACATCTTTTTCTGTTTTTATACCTACAATTAAGGTTCCTCTTCTAACCGCCTCTAACGCATACTCTACTTGATATAATCTTCCCTCTGGGGAAAAAATAGTTAGGGCTCGATCATACTGAATTTTTCCTCCTCCAAACATCTCAGTTTTCTACCAATTTTTTGATATTTATACTTTTTATGAAATATTAATAAAAATAACCACTTCTAGGTATAATAGTAAAGAATAATCTTATATAAAATTAGATTTATCAAAATATAATTATTATAAAAACAAATAGTTATAAAAATATAATCAAGGAGAAATCTCAATTACATATTAAAATTTACTTTTTTTAGAATTGTTAATACAAGCGTATTAAAGGCCTCTCTAATATTAACTCCCTCTTTTGCAGAAGTTTCAAAATAGCCTCCTGAATCATATTCTTCACTAAGAGCCCGACCTTCTTCTGATCCTACCTCCCTATATTCTTGTGCTAAATCAATCTTATTTCCTAACATCACTGATGGTTTCTGTCCAATTACTTTTTCTGCCTCTTCTTTCCAATTCGGTAGGTTTGTGAACGAACTCCGGCGTGTAACATCAAAAACATACATTAATGCTGCAGCTCCACGATAAAAGGGAGGGCGAACAAATGAAAAATGACGTTGTCCAGCCAAATCCCAGAGTTGTAATCGTACTTCTAAATCAGGATATTCTGGAATCTCAACTTTCTTAATCGCGAAATTGCTTCCAATCGTCATCACATATTGTTCTGTAAATTTTTTCTCTGTATATTGCAGAACTAAGGAAGTTTTTCCTACTCCTCCATCACCAATAACTACCACTTTATATATTAGTGCTTTTTTTATTGACATGTTTGTAAAATAATTGCCTATTTTTTATTGGCTTGATAGATTATTAATTTAATTCTAATAATTTGCTTTAATAAATATTTAGTATTTCAGAATTAATATAATTTATTTTAAATTTTAATTTCTAACGCTTTCAAGGTTCTTTTAGAAGGATCTTTATAGTTACCAAAAATAATAAATTCCTTAAAGATTAATATCATTTGATAATATCACTGAATTCTTTAGAATTTTTCACTTTATAGAAAATCTGTTGTCTTGTTAAATTTAAATGCATATCTTGCTTGTTTATTACAAGAAAGAATTAATTTTGCATTGGATCAGCTCCGAGGGTATCCCTCAATTGTGGAAAAGAATTCCCATATCGGGAAAATAAAATGGAAAGCATTCCCAAATACTCTTGTAGTGGATGGGATAGAGGCATTAGGACTAATGCCACAAATAATTTATCAAAATCTGTTTGATAATATTATTTGAAATAATTTGAATACAATTTTATTCATTTTAATAGTCTAATAACACAGTATGGGTAAAAATTTAAGTGTTTTTTAAAAAATAGAGAATTTTTACTTATTTTTTATATTTCCACTATTAATTTTAGTATTTTTACGCAATAAGTTGCATTAAGCGGATAATTTTTCAGTTTGAATATCAATAACTCCTTCGATTTCATAGATTTCATTTTTTAAGGGCTCTAAATTATCTTTATTTAAAAGCTCAACATAAACTTCATAAATGCATTTATCGGCTTCTGTGCATATTCCTGCAGTAAAGATTAATGAAATATTATATTTTGAAAAGATACTAACTATATCTTCCATATTTGCTGGTGTTAATTCAGTGCCAAAAATAATTTCCAACTTAGTTATTTCTTTTGAAGTAACTGGGATGATATCTAATTTTAATGAATCTCCTCGTATTCTATGCACTATAAATAAATTATTTTTATTTTTAGTCAATTTTTGTAAATTATGAATCATTTTTTCAGGAATAGAAACTGTTTTAAGCTTTTGAAAAACCTTAAATTTAATTAATCTCCCTTCGGTTTCAACACTTTTAAGCGACAGGATTTTATATAACTTGTCTAATTTACTATTTAGAGTTTTAAATCTTTTCTGAATATCTGATTTATGCATTGAACTTGGATTGTGTATATAAAATGCTTTATACAAATCATCTATTTTTGTGATTTGATCAATAAATTTTTTCATTTCTAATTGATATTCTTTAATTTCAATTTCCTTTTGAATAATTACCGATAACATAATTAGTTCAATGCTTCCCCGTGCCCAACCAGATGGTATCCTAAAAATCCAATTTGCTGTTCGAAGCTCAGAAGAAAAATCATGGGTGAAGAAACCTTCATCACCAGTATCTAAGAGAGAAACTATTTGATTTAAGGTCTCTTTTTTTAAGTTTTTAATTAAATCTTCGGGCTTACTAGCTATTGCTTTAGGTCCTATAATTTTATCAAAATATACAAGTATTAACATTTTCTAAAGCAAAAATTTTTCAATTATCTTAAAGCTTTTATGCAAAACTTATAAATTTTTAAATTTTTTCTTTATTAAAAAAAAAGAAAGGGTGGAAGGTGATCAGGATTTTGTTCTATTTATCTTATACTTATGAAGTTTAAAACTAATTATTTTATTTTCTCACAATCCTAAAGGTTTTAAAATCTCTATCTCCCCCATAGTCAACATCGGTAACTGGAACTCTAACAAAATTTTCATGATCAAATTTTTTTTCAGGCGTTCTTTTTTGATAAAGAGAAAGATTACTCGCCATTCTGAGTTCCTTAAGCAAAAAATCCCGTACCGCAACCCTTATTAATTCACTTCTTGATGGATAAAGGCCTTCATGTCCTGTTAATTTATCAATGGCATTTATATATGGTTCTGGTATATTTACTGTAACAATTTTCATTGTAAGGTTAAGCTCCTTGAATTTCAACACATTTTATTCTATCTGATATAATGATCTATTATAATGTTCTAGTATTTAAAATTTTGCACGAAGTGTTATTTTATAAAGGATACAGCCTTTTTTGTAAAATATATTTAAATAATTAATACAACAATAAATTATCAAAAAGATATAATTTAAAAAAATCTCTTTTTTTAGTCTAATTCCATTTTTCTTCAGAATTTTTAATTATAATTTTTTCAATTTTATTTAATTACTATTGAAAATTATTTTAAAAATATTTTAATTGTTGGTGAAAATTGTTTAATATTTTTTAAATTATTGATATAAGATTTCATAATCATTATTCAATTTCTATAAATTTTTAACCTCAATGGTGCTAATTTTATTAATTTTGAATTAGATTAAAGATTTTTGCGATTAAGTATTTATTATTAAGGAAAAAGAGTGTTTTGAGAAATATTAGTGGATTAATTCAGAACAGTTAATATGTATAAATATGATATGCATAATTATTTAATTTTAAATTGTATTTTTGAAAGATATTGATGTATTTTGTGCTCTTAAACACTCTTACTTTTCAAAACATAGCTAATAATTTATATAACTCTGATTTTGATTTAATTTTTATTCTATTTTTAGAGTTAAATTTTTATAACAGTAAAATCCTTATAGCAGTAAAGAAACTATTATTTTATAATTAATCCTTTGAGTTGAGAATTATTTCAAACGATCTTATAAGAAAATTAAGAGTTTTAATTAAAAGTAGTAATTTTGATGTTAATAATTATTTAATTTTTAATGAACTAAACAAAGAACAACAAAAGATCATTGATAATGCTATTTCTATTCTTAAGGAAAATACAGTAGACGAAGTAAAGGTATTTGGGGGCAATATTGAGAAGAATGAAGAAATGTTAGAAAAATTAAAAGATAATATTAAGAAAGAATTAGAAAAGGAAGTATATAATGAAGTTAAAAATGATCTTGAAAAATTAATAAATTCTTATGTTAAAAATTTTCAATCATTGATTCCAATGGTTTGCGGAGCGATTATCCCTGTTAAACAATTACCCTTTGTTGAAGTGTATTTCCGGACAATTCCAAGAATTGTGGTTGATAATGAAAAACCCGAAAAAATGTCAATTGATGATAATTCAATCTCATATTACGGAGAAATTAAATGTATTATTCCACGGATTACCTTATTTGGAAAAATAAAAGATGCAGACCCTTTATTTGCACCCTTGATAGGTGATCTTGATTTAGGCGATTTTAATTCTGAAAAATCAGAACATAAAGGACCAATGATCGGGAATTATTCTTATATAACTGAACTAATTTCCTCAATGGATAAAGACACAACCAAGAATAATTTAACTCGCTATCATGAACAGTATCAAAGGCATGGAGAACCAATTTGTGATTTTCTACTAAAGGATAAAGAGTTAATGGATGCAATGGAAAAACTTTCCTCAGCAATAGAGTCAAAAAGAACCAGTTCACCTGTGTCAATTTGCGCTATAGCAGTGCCAAATATACAAGAAAGGTCAACAATTGTTGTTGTTCAAGATGAAAGTAAATCGGCCAACGCATATGCTACTTGTTTTGAAGCATTATTACGCTTCACTGCCCTATGTTATGAAGCACCTTCTACAAAAAAACCTTCAGAAGTGAGTACTGGTCCAATACCTCCAGCTCAAGCAGGACAGGCAATTGGACCGGGCGGACAGAGATTAAAGGTTTGGACTCAAGAAGAACTTATAAAAGATGCAGCTGAGCGTGGACTTGGAACTGGACTTCCACCAAACATGGAACTATGGACTGAAGAGCAATTATTAGATGTGGCAAAATCTCGTACTGATTTAGGAGTTAATTTACCTGAATGGTCTGAAGGAGAACTTGAAAAGCTAGTAAAATCTCGTCAGGGAACCCTAAATATACCTGAATGGAAGGATAGTAAGGATATTATTCCTTGCCCGCAATGTTCCTACGGATGCCGTAGTGGTTGGTCTGAGTGTCCTGTTTGTGGTTCAAAACTGATTTCAGAAAGTTCTGAAGAAACAAAAAAAAAAGAAAATATTCAAAATGATTCAGATAAAAATAAGAATGAATAGAAATACCAATTTTAAAAATAAAGAATACTGTTATTATTTATTTTTTTTATTCTTTTATCTTTTTTTGTAAATATTTTTCCCATTTAGGTTTTAGAGAAGGATGATCATTTTTCAGTTCTTTTACTATATTACCAATATTATCCTTTAAAATTGAAGGATTATATTCCCAAGATTCATCTCGATTAAAAGAGATACATTTAATCTTTTTCATATCTAAATCCAACATATTACTTAGGATGATCCCATAAGATGCTACTTGAGGTAGAGATCTTAGGAAATTCTTTTCATCAGGTTTATAATCAGCAATGAATATTTTGTTATTTTGAGTTAAAAGGATGTCAATATGTCCTGTAATAAACCATTTTCTATTTATTCTCGGTTCAGAATTATCATTAATAGGCTTCCAAATAAAAATTTCTTTGCCTATTACATTTTTATCGTTCTTAACTATATAGGATAAGATTGGTTCATGTTTAATAAATCTATTAACACTAAAAAATTTTGATGTTTCCTTAGTATTTTGTTCCAATTCTTTCACATAATTCATTAATTTAACACCAATCTGAGAATTTTTCTCAATTTTTCCATCTGAAATTAGGTCTTTACTATAAATCTGCAACTCATGAGGAGATATTGGTTTTTGTTGTGAACCACGTATAAAAAAATCTGAGCAACGAGGGTTGTATTTAGAAAGAGCCCCAAGAGGGAATAGTCGTTTATTATTATATTGGTAAATTTCATTTAATTTTGTTTTAATCACATCATCTTGTATCTTTTCAAAATTTCCTTTATTCCATTCAAATTTTAATTTTAATCCATCAGATCCAACGAATCTATATCTCTCATTATAAGCCTTTCTTATATTAAGGTAATTTTTAAAAATTTTAAGAGCGTTTTCTTTTCTTTCACTCATTAATGTGTGAAAGTCGTCCTTAATCTCGGCACCATCTGGGAGATTCTTTAAAAAAGTCTCTAGATTTTTTATTGTATCATCCTTAAAACCCAAATACGACCCTCGTTTGAAAGTAATTTCCTTACTGATTAAACTATCCCTTAAAGAGCTTCCTTTTGTGTAAAGATCTTTACCAATATCAGAACTACTAAAATTTAATGCAAAACATAAATTTTTAATAAGAAGAGCTTCAGGGTTATTTTTATCTAAAAAAAAGTTGTCAAGTCTATCCTTATTGAAGAATGTACTTAACCCGGCGTTATATTGCAATTCTTTTATTGTCATACCCAATTTTTCCCTAAGTGCATCTCTAAAACCACCACCAAATTCTCTCTTTACATCATAGACATTAGGAGATCTATTAAATTCTGGAACAATAACATATCTATAAAATCTTGGGGTAAGTTCTGGTTTAATATCCATCCAAGCCCACCTTGATTCAAGAGAATTGATATCAATTCCATATTTCTTTAAAAAGGCTATTTCTTCAAGTTTCCTAAGACCTCTTTTCGCAATCCAATCAGGATCTACTGAATGAAATTTACTAGATTTATAATTATTAAAAAATAAGGGAATAATTTTCCTAAAATGTCTTTCAGATTTTATAGTACTTTCATTAGAAACAATTCTAATAATTTCAGCCATTGAATCTATATTACTGTATTTATCATCCAATATTAATGGTGTAGCCGCTATTATTTTACTAAGGAATTTTTGATCTCTGTAATCAAGTCGATTCTGCTTAAAAAAATCTTTTAGATGGTTCTCTTTTAAATTCTTCAGAATTTTTTCAAGAATTTCATTAATGCTTTCTTTATCTTTTATCTTCCATGGTGTTTTTTTATATTCTTCTTTTAAAAAATTAATAACATCCAAAAACTGCGGCGAATACAGAGAGTCTGCTAACAAGTTATTGTGTAGGCTCCCAATTTGATAAAGCACTAAAGGATGATACGAACTCTGGATTATCATATGATTCCCAGTTTAATATTCAACCTATCGAAATAGATGATAATGATCTCAATAGAATAACACCAAAGAAGCAAGATATTAATAAATATTGGCTCCCTTCAGATAAAAAACAAGAACAATTAAATCAATATGAAATTAAAATAGATGATATGAAATTAACTCCTAAAGGAAATATTTCTTGGCCAAAATTAGTTGGTGGATTTTTAATATCTGAAACGGCTCGAGTCAGAAGAAAAATAAACAATAAGAATTACAAAGAAGCAATTATGTCTGTTAAATCTATAATTCCTGAATTTTTATATAAATTATATAATCCTAATTTTAAGATTAGAGAGAATAAACGAATTTTAAAAGAAGATCTTGAAAGATCAATTGAATATATCGTAAATTCAAGAGTTATTCCATTTAGTCATGAGGAATTATATGAAATTCTTAACGAAATAAATATAAAAGAATGTAAGGTTAATGAGTTAGAGCATGTTGCAGAGAAAGTCTATAATATTCTTTATAATTTTTCTCAGAAAATTTTAATAGAATTATTATAATAAGAAATATCTTAAAAAAAAATCGAGCAAATTCAAAATGAAGAAAAAAATGGTTCAGAATGATATAATTAAATTTAACTATTTTTTAAAAAATTTTTTTAATCATCCAATTTTTTAATAGTTAATAATTTGAATTAATTTTAATTTACAGAAGAAAAAATTTTCAGGTTTAGAAATACAATAGTTAAAACTGTGTTGCTATGCTAAAAGACATATTCTTTATAAACAACGGAAATATTGGTGTAATAAGTGTTGATCTAACCCAAGATAATTTTTCAAATATGAAAATAATAAGTTATCCAAAAAAATTATCTGATATTGTTAAAAACAAGTCTATCTCAGATATAATATTGAATTTTAGAGAAAAAGTATCTGGTCTTGAAGTAGGAAAAAATAGAACTCCAGTTTTGTATTCTCCATTAATTACTGAAGGAATTAATGTTTATAGCTGTTTAATTTATCCCGATGCAATTATCGGTTTAGTATTAGATAAAGATGATAATCCTTATGATCTAAAAGAAATTTTTGAAGAACAAATTAACAAATATTTCTTACCTGGGAAGCAAAAATGTATTAATAATTATCTAGAATTAGAAACCTTATTAATCTCAATTTTTATAGATATTCGACGATATTATGATGAAATTTTAGGATATTCTCCATTTTTAGCCTTTAGAGATCATGGATCGATATTAAAAGTTTTTATCTTTGGACTTGATGAAGCTGGTAAAACTTCGTATGTACGAAGAATAACTACGGGAGAATATAATCAAAATTATTATGAACCAACCAGACAGTTCAATATTGAACATTATACACATAATGATTATAATTTTATTTTTTGGGATGTTCCTGGTCAAGTAAGACTTAGATCTAAGTGGCTTTTAGGGATGCAAGATTCTAATATGTTATTATATATGATAGATGCAGCCGATGAGGTAAGATTTGAAGAATCTAAAAAGGAGTTATGGAATATTTTAGTTCGATACGAGCTTGAGGGTGTTCCTCTTCTAATTTTGGCAAATAAAATTGATTTACCCTTTGCTCTAACATCAGAAAAGGAATTAATCACACATTTTAATTTAAATGAAATTACTAATCGGACTTGGGATATTATGACTATTAGTGTAGCAGATAATATTAATATTAAAAAATCTTTAGATTGGTTAAGTGAGAAAGCATCCACAATTTTACCAGATGTCTAAAATTTATCTTGGCTTGCTTTTTTTAATTTTTTTTACATTCTTATATAATTTAAAACATTAAATAAAATTAAAAAACTGAATTATAATTAGGAAGAATATAATAATAATAAATATTAAAATAATAAACAAGAAAAAAATTATAAAAAGGAATTTCAATTAAAACGAAGGCGCGGAAGTTTGTTTAAACGGGTAAAAAAAGTCGAGAATGTTGTCTTAGATGAAGAAAAATCCCATATTTATTTAAAAGATTCAAATATACCTCTTTTAATGATTAGACCAGAAGAATTAATTGAGTTCGGAGAATTAGCTGGCTCAGAATCTGAGGATATCCTAATCTGGGTTGGAAAATCTATTGGAAAATCCATAGCTAAAGGGTTTATTAAAACTAGCGATGTAGCATCATTAAAATTTCGAGAGAAAATGAAAATAATTAATTCTATACTTGAAATATTACAGAGTTTAGGATATGGAATTCTTGTTTTAAATTATGGAAAGGGAAATATCACTATCGATGTGGGAAATCCTCTTTCAAAAGATTATATTGATAATATAATGGCAAAAAATATTTGTATTATTTACAATGGAATTTTTACAGGTCTTATTGAAGAGATTGGAATAGATAGTGAAGGGAGAGAGATTAATTGCATTTTAAAAGGAGCAGATATGTGCTCGTTTAAATTTGAATTTGAGCAAGATTAAATTTTTTTTAAAATCATTTAGTAAAATTATTTTTTAATTCAATCATTTCCAATCAAAAAGGAAGTTATTGAATATAGTTAAAACTCAAAAAAATTGTTTAAATTATAAAAGTCAAAATTTAAAATCGATTTCTTTTTTTCTTAATTAGTTTACGATAAATATTGACTATTAATAAATTTGTGAGAAATATTGACGGAAAAAGGCGCAAGAATAAAAATAGATGAATATAAAGGTCCACTTGGTAAAATTAAGGGTTTTGAGTTCACTGTTGGCAAAATAGTTTCCAGTGATTATGAAGAATGGGAGCCGATGGGTCCAACTCCAAAACCAAGTATTCCTACATTAAGACCTTGGTTTTTTAAATTAATGGAACGATATCCTCCTTTCTATATGCCAATTTGCGATATGTGTTGTCTTTGTACCTTCGGAAAATGCAATTTATCAAAGGGAAAGACTGGTGCATGTGGGATTGATATGAAAGGACAGCAAGGAAGAATAGTAGAAATAGCATGTTGTATTGGAGCAAGTTGCCATAGTGCTCATGGAGATCATTTAATCCATCATTTAATGCATAAATTTGGAGATGTTCCGATAAATTTTGGGGATAAGATTGAAGTTGAGATGCCAATGACTCGATTAATCGTTGGTATGAAACCAGAAAGCCTTTCTGATTGTCAAGAGGCAATGAAATGGGTTCAAAATACCATTACACATCTCTTATCTGCGGGTCATACTGGACAAGAATCTAGTTATTTAGATTTTGAATCTAAAAGCTTTTTAGCTGGTCTCTGTGATAATGTAGGAATGGAGATTGCAGATGCTGTGCAAATTGCTGCATTTGGATTCCCTAAAGGAGAAGCTGACGTTCCAATAGTAGAATTGGGAATGGGAACACTTGATACAGAAAATAAAGCCACAATTTTAATGATTGGTCATAATGTAGCTCCAGGAATTGAATTAGCAGATTACATGAGAGAAAAAGGGTTAGAGAATAAAGTAGATGTGGGTGCTATATGTTGTACCGCATTGGACCTTACACGTTATTATGAAGGGGCTAAAGTTGTTGGTTCCTTATCAAGACAATTGAAATATATTCGTTCTGGGTTGGCAGATGTGGTTATGGTAGATGAACAATGTGTTCATTTACGTACTTTTGAAGAAGCAAAAAAAGTAAATGCACCTTATATTGCAACCAATGAAAAGAGAATGGAAGGGCTTCCGGATAGAACTGCAGATCCTGCCGAAGAAATTATTGATGATCTAGTTTCAGGAAAAGTAAAGGGCGTGCTCATTCTTGATCCTGAAAAAGCGGGAAAAGTTGCAGTTGAAACTGCGATTAAAGTAAAACCAATAAGAAAAGGAAAGAAATCTATTCCTGATAAAGAAGGGGCAATTGAAATGGCTAAAAAATGTATCACATGTGGAAATTGCCAGAGAAATTGCCCTAATGATTTACCTTTAATAGATGCAATAGAAGCTGCAAAGGATGGAGATTTTAAATTATTAGCCGATATTTCAGAATGGTGTTTAGATTGCGGTCGATGTGAAGGAGAATGTATGCATGGTGTCTCTCCCTTAGATTTAATCATATTTGCAGGACAGGAATACATTAAAAATGAAAAATATAACATTAGAGTTGGCAGAGGACCAATACTAGATACAGAAATTAGAAATGTTGGTGCTCCAATAGTATTTGGTGAAATTCCAGGTATTGTAGCAATTATTGGTTGTGCTAATTACGCTAAAGAAATTCAAGAACTTTATCTATTGGCAGAGGAATTTTTGATTAGAAATTATATTGTTTGCGTATCTGGATGTGCAGCAATGGACATTGGATTGGTGAAAAATGAGGATGGTGAAACTTTATATGATAGATTTCCAGGCGATTTTGATCGGGGAGGTTTAGTTAATGTTGGAAGCTGCGTTAGTAATCCACATATTTGCGGTGCTGCAGTTAAAATTGCAAACATTTTTGCAAGGCGCCCATTACGTGGAAATTATGAGGAAATTGCTGATTATGTTTTAAATAGAGTTGGAGCAGTAGGTGTTGCTTGGGGTGCTATGTCTCAGAAGGCGGCAAGTATTGCCAGTAGTGCAAATGGTTTGGGTATCCCAGCAATATGTGGTCCTCATGCTGCAGAATATAGACGGATGTATCTTGGTCGAACTGATAATGATGAAGTTTGGAAAGCATTCAATGCAAGAGATGGAACGTCAGGTCATCCAGTTGCCCCTGGCCCAGAACATCTTTTAACGATCGCAGAATCAATTGAGCAAGCTATTGTCCTCTGTGCTAAACTCTGTATTCGACCAGCTGATACTACTAAAGGTAGAATGATTAAACTTTCGCACTGGGTTGACTTATCTCGCAAATATCTTGGTGTAGATCTTCCAGAA
>JAHLWH010000222.1 GCA_019058015.1 Promethearchaeota archaeon
CCCCCAATGCTGCCAGGTGTGGGAATGCCTCCAGGAATGGGTGGCATGGGTGTAATGGGTTGAATGGGAGGAATGCCTCCTGGAATGATGTAAATCTAAAGATTTTTTATTTTTTTTATTTTTTTTAACAAAATTTTAAAATCAATTATACCCTAAAATAAATTGATTTTATCTTTATTGTAAGTAATAATTACTTCACAAGGTAGCACATCTAAGTGAATTGGTTTTAAAAAATGGTTGAAATCAAATTAAGATCTGGACAAATATATAATTTTGATACAATAAAGAGTGTAAAAATAGAAGATAATAAAACCATAGAAATAATTGCTAACTTTAAGCAAGATGGAGAATTCAAGACTTTTCTATTGGCAACTGATAGTATAGATAAAAAATCGTTAAAAAAACTTTTGAAATATCAAAGTAAGGAACGATTGGAGCAATTTTTTAAAGTTTTATAATAGAAATAAAAATTCAATCGTAAATAGAGATTCTTTTTTGTAGAAAAACATAAAAAAATTAAGGTTAATTTAGATTTCCAATTCATCTAATTTTTCTTTCGTTGGGACGCCGTTATCATTCCATCCACGCTTTTCATAGTATGTTTTCAAATTTTCTGATAAATCTAATTTAAATCCTGCCGTACCGCCACTCTCTAAAACTCTGGTGACAATTTCTGGTAAGGTATCATCTTTTCTTGTTATTCCTAATTTGCATGAAATCAGTCTCTTAACATTTGATGCCCTTTCTCCTGCTCTCATGAATAATTTCTTTTTCCCAAGGGATTCAAAGCCAGTTGTTGCTTTTAATAATTGACACATAGTGGAAATATTTACATGAGTGAAGTTACAAATCACACTGGAATCATATATATTGGTCATATCTTGATATGCTATAACTGATGCTTCTCTACCATTAATATCAAATCGATCGCCTTTTCTCATTTTTGGGTATGATGCGGCATCTCCATCGATATTATAGAAATCACCTTTATTGTGATTAGCTCCCGTGCAACATGTCAAATATGTAAGAGCTTGTCCTGCGTATGCTCTAGGGTCGTGCATTGGAATTTCTAAACCCTTAACATGAGCGGCTAAGCCAGAATCTACTCCCAATTTTTTCGCCATAATACGGACACCATCTGCTAAAACATCTCCAATTCCTTCCCTTTTAATAATTTTATCTAATAACTTTAGTACAACTTTGTCATTACCCCATTTTATTTCCTCCAAGTTAATATCCGATATTTTTTTTTAATTTCATCCAAAGCGATTTTATTTTCAACAAGATAAATTAAAAATGATATCGAAACACCACCAGATATTACATCTACTCCTTCAAGATTGCAAATGTGATGTGCCTTAATTATCGGTTTAAAATCTAAGATTCCGCACATTGGACCAAAAGATGCCGTTGTTTCATATTCTGGCCCATCAACTTTAACTTCCTCACCGTTTATTTCAATGATAGTAGTTCTTCCACAACCTATTGTACATCCCGCACATGCATATTTCAAAACGGGGTATTGTTCTTTTAGTGCCCGTCCTGTTAAGTTTTCGGCAACAAATTCCGTATTTGTGAAATAATTTGCCGGAATATCCCCAAGAACCATTCCCATATCAGAATATATTAATGTACCATAATGACTAAAGAAATTAACTGCAAAAGCATTATGTATATTTCTCAATGAGTCTTTACCTTTAGATATTAATTCATCTTTACTATAATATTCTATAGTTTTTTTCCCTTTAACAACGAGCGCTTTTAATTTCTTTTTTCCCATTAAAGCTCCAAGACCACATCTTCCGGCTGCTCTTCCTTCATCATTTATAATCGCGGCATATTTAACCAAATTCTCACCAGCCTGTCCGATACAAGCGAGATGTATTTTATCGTCACCAAGTTTTTTTTTAATTAATTCTATTGTCTCCCTTGTATTTTTGCCCCAGATATTCTCTGCATCCTTAAAAGAGATATCTCCATCATTAACAGATAAATATAAAGGTTCTTTAGCCTTTCCAGTTATAACTAATGCATCATATCCACATCTTCTTAGTATTACTGGAAAAAATCCACCCGATGTCGATTCACCCCAAATCCTTGTTAAAGGAGATATTCCAGTAACAGAATATCTGCTACTAGAGGGTGTAGCAGTTCCGGTTAAAGGACCAGTTGCAAAAATCAGTGGGTTAATCCCAGCAAACGGATCTGATTTTAATATTTCATAATCTTTATCCGTAAGGAGATCGTAAGTCAGTTTTGCTGATAAACCTACTCCACCAATATACTTCTCTGCAATTTTAGGATCAAGATCTTTAACATCAATCTTCTGATTGCTCAAATCAATATATGCAATTTTTCCATTATATCCAAACAATTGAGTCATTTTTTTTATCATCTCTCCTTTATTTATAATATAATTCCATTAAATCTTCTATTTTGTTGTCATAGGACATGAGAAAAATCTTTCGATATTGAGGAGGATCAATCTTGCGCGAGGAAGATAAGGTGCAATAATCATTGAATGCAAATTCAACCATTTGATCAATATTGGTTAAATAATCTTCCTTGGAAATTTTTGGTTGTTCAAGTTCTCTTATAGAAATAGGGCACTTTGCCGACCTCATGAACTCTCTTAATTTTTCTAATAATTCTTTTAATATCTCATTACGCTTTCTTCCTTCTGTATTAACGCTAAATAACCTCGCTAAGTCCAAAAAGCGATTTGTTACCTTCGATTGATATGCAATTGAAGCACATAGAAATAGTCCAACACATACCCCATGGTGCACGTGAAACAAAGCCCCAAATGAATGACCCATTGAATGTTCAATTCCACCAGAAACATTTCCAAACCCCAATCCTGCAATATAAGCGGCTAACTGCATTTTCTCTCGTGCCTCCATATCATTTCCTCTTTTCACAGAACGTGGAAGATATTTTAATATTAATTCAATAGCCTTTAAATTACACATGTCCGAAAAATCCGTACTCATTGTTAAGACATAACTCCCCATAGCGTGTGCTAAAGCATCCATTCCTGTCCCCATAGTTAAGTATGGAGGCATAGTTTTTACAAATTCTGGAACTAATACGGCGAAATCCGGGCAAAGTTCATATAATACAACTTCAGTCTTTTTTGGCGGGTCTCGATCTGTATCGGATACAACCGCAATAAAAGTAGTTTCGGCTCCGGTTCCACTTGTGGTTGGTATAGCAACTAACCAATGTACTTTTTTTCTAAGACCTAAATAACTTGGAGCCATTAAATTATTTAGATTAATCTCCGGTCTCTCATAATATAATAAAATCATTTTGCTGGTATCAATAGCAGAACCTCCTCCTACAGATATAATTACCTTTGGATCATATTCTTTACAGATTTCTACTCCTTCTGAAACAGTATATTTGGGAACATCTGGTAAAACATTATCGAATAGCCTTGAATCAATGCCTCTTAAAGTTGCCAATCGCTCAGCTACCTTCTCTCCAAACTTTCTCAAATCTTTATCAACAACAATCAAAACCCTTTTTTCTCCATCCTTTAAAAATGCTCCTAAATGATTTATAAAATCAGTTAAACTGTTTGTTCCAGTAAAAGTAGTTTTGGGACTTGTTATGGGAGCATGGTATCCACGCATTGCATTGCTCGCTGCTTTGATAAATAAACCTTTTATTTCAGGATTTTCATACCAAGCAATATCTCGTCTTGACATAATTATGAATTTAAACTTTGAAGTTTATAAGTTTTTATTTATCATCTAATAATTGAATTGATTGGTAAAAAATTACTCTTTTCAATTATAAAAATTTAATTAATCTTGAAAAATTGAAAAATCGAAAAAAGATGTTTAATCTAAAAGACATTGATTGGGAAGAATTCAAAAATCCTTTAATATCTGCTCGTCCAATGGTAAGATTTTGGTGGACGGGCTTAGATGTGGAGAAAGATGAATTATTAAAAGAAATCCAAGAATTGGATGAGGCGGGTTTTTTAGGAGCCGAAATTCAAGTTTTTATGATAGGTTCTCCAATAGGATTGGAAAAAAAAGATATGAAAAGAGCTGCTCGTTCTCATAGGTTTATGCAGCCATATTACTATGAAATGATTAAGGCTGTTTTGGAAGAAGCATCAAAGCGAGATATGATAATAGACGTCACTATTGGTTCTGCTTGGCCTGCTGGAGGTACTCACATTACTAAAGATGATTCTATGAAAGTTTTATTACTCGGTCAAAAAATTATAAAAGGTCCAATACACTATGTAGGTGAATTACCGCAATTTCAAGAACCACCAAATGTAGGACTAGGTCAGAGGGAATTTTTCAAAGAAGATATGAGATTAGAAGCTGTTGTAGCAGGAAAGCCTATTGGAAAACCAGCTGAAATCAAATATAGAGAAATTGAGACCGCCTATATTGATAAAGAATCAATTATAATATTAACTGATAAAGTAGAAAATAATAATATTTTAAATTGGCAAGTACCTGAAGGCGATTGGCAGATATTTGCTTTCTATAAGGGTCCTTCGGGATCAATACCATTATTTGATTGCAGATCTTCTCCTGAAAAAGTTAGTTTGGTTTTAGATCATCTCTCATCTAAATCTATTAGAAAGCATTTAGATTTACATCTAGGGGAAGGAAAGAAATATTTTGGGAATTATTATGGGAATACTTTAAGGGCATTTTTCACTGATAGTTTGGAATTAAGTTCTGATTGGTTATGGACAGATGATTTTTTAGAACAATTTAAAAAGCGACGAGGATATGATTTAACACCCTTTCTTCCAGTATGTTTTGTTCCAAATAGAGATAATAAATATCTCCAAGCATTTCTTGGTGGTGAAACTCCTTGTTTTGACTTTAAAGATGAAAGTGGAGAAAGACTTAGATATGATTTTGAAAAAACAATTTCAGAGTTATTTTCTGAAGAGTTTGTACAAACAATGACAGATTGGGCAAATAAGAATAAATTAAAAAGTCGAATTCAAGCTTATGGTATTAGAGCAGATACTTTAAAATGTTTTGGAATTGCTAATATACCCGAAACCGAACAACTTTATGCTGGAGGAATTATTGATTTTTTGAAATTAGCTGGTTCTGCAGGTTTAATATATGAGAAACCCATTGTTTCGGCTGAATCCATTGTATGGAATCAGAGAGATTATATGACAACCCCACTTAAGTGGAAAGTTGCTGCAGATAGATTATTTATTTCAGGAATTAATCAGATGATATATCATGGGTTCCCTTACCAAAATCCATTATTTCCATACCCCGGTTATTGTGGGTTTTCTACACCTTATTTACCAAATTCAATGAATTTTTCATCAAATTTCAGTAGAATGAACCCATTTTGGGAGTATTTCCCAATTATGAATAAATATATAACTAGATGTCAGTATGTATTACAACACGGGAAAACTGTATCTAATGTTGCAATCTTTTATCCAGTATTTAATTATTGTGATTCCATATTAAAAAAAGAAGAATTGGTCGGTGGGTATTTGGATGAAAATGATGCTCCTTTAGCAAAAGGTCAGATTAATGCCCATTTAAAAAATAAGAAAAATTTAGACAGCAATGACAAGTGGACTTTATCTCTAATAAATTTAGCAGATAACCTAACTGCAAATGGTTTTTATTATACACACGTCAATGAAGAAAGTATATTAAATAGTAAAGTTAAGGAAAATAAAGTTTTAATGGGGGGAGCTAAATTTGAGGTATTAATACTACCGAGTGTTGATGCTATTTCACTTGACTTAGCATGGAAATTAAATGATATTGCTACATCTGGAATCCCAATTATATTCATCAATATTTTACCTAAAAAACAACCCGGATATTTAAATTTTGAAGTAAATGATAAAGAGATAGAAGGCATTATTAAGAATTTAATTGAAAAAAAGAAATCTTATTACGTTGAGAGTTCCATAAATATATCTCAATATATTATTGAATATTTAAAAATTAAACCCGGAATTTTATATGAGGGAGAACAGCTGTCAATTTATTATATTCATAAGGCTACAGAAAATTCTAACTGTTATTTTCTACGTCATTCTAATAATCAGCCAATAAAAATTTCATTAAAATTTTCTCACATTGACAAAATTCCTTTTGTTTTGAATCCATGGACGGGAGCAATTAATCAAGCAGTTCAGTATAAACAAGATAATGATTATATTAAGATAGATTTATATTTTGATGCTTACGGTTCTTATATCTTGGAATTTAAGAAAAGTAAAGAAGAACTTCATGTTATTGAAAGTCCAATCAAAACTAAAAGAATTAATAATCAAATTTACGGATTACTTGAAGCTACTGGTCATTTTTTAGTAAAATTAAGCGATGGTTCTGAGAAAGTTATAAAAATCGAAAATGAAATACCTACTTCCATTTCACTTAAGAAATGGGATTTTAAAACTCAACTACGAGATCATCTAGGCAATTTAACACCAATTTATATTAATTTAGAGGAGTTAAAAGATTGGTGTAATATTCCAGAATTAAAATTTTGTTCCAATAAAGGCGTTTATACCTCAAAATTCTCATTAGATGAAAAATACATCCGAGAAGACTTGAAACTAATTTTAAATCTTGGTCGAGTTCACGATATTGCAGTTGTAAAAATTAACAATGTTGAGATTCAACCATTATTGGTTTATCCATATGAAATAGATGTTAGTGATTATGTTAAAAGTGGAGAAAATATTATTGAAATTATAATATCTCCAACATTGCGTAATCGATTGATTGGTTATGGCAAAAAAGGAGGGAAAAATTGGAAAAATCATAAAAAGAAAAAGGAGTTTATGCCTTCAGGCTTGATTGGCCCAGTTATGATAAAACCAGTTAAATTGGTTGAAATTATATGAAATTTTGGGATGAAATATACCTAAACTAAGCCTTTAATTTAAACTTTTTAATTCTTTTTAAAATATAATTCTATAAATTTCTGGCGATATTTTTCCGGGTTTATTCCACCACGCAGCACAAAATCTTCATATTCTTTATATAAAAAAACCATATCATCATATAATTTTTTATATTTTTTTCGAGGAGATATAATAGTTCCTCTCATTGAAGTAAAATCTTTTACAATCTCTGCCCACGATTTTTTAACTCCATTTTTATCGTAATAGGTTTTAGCACTCCTTAATGCTGCCCCTAATGCAGCGGAATCACTGATTTCAAATTGAACGATATCCACATCATTAACATCCGCGATAATTTGAAGTATTGCAGTATCTTTTGAAGCTCCTCCAGTAGCATAAATAATGTTTGGCTTTTCTCCAATCCATTCAGAATGGTGTCTCATTGATAATATCTGTGATTCGATAATAGCTCGAACATTTGCATCCTTATTATTCTCATCAAAACCAAACCTATATACCTTTGGATTTAATATGTGTGGGACAATTTCAGGAAGAAAATATGGTAGCATTATATTTCCATTATTTCCTGGTGGTGTTTTATCTAGTATTTTAGAAAATTCATCCCAACTCAAATTAAATTTATTTTTAATTTTTTCCCTTGCAATGGCGCCATTTTTAAAGCAGATTAAGCTCATATAATGACCAGTAGGAGATCCAAATACATGGCTTTCTCCATGAGGATCAGTATGCAATTTTTCCATGAAACCAAAATACGTATCGCTTGTACCTAAACTAATTGCTGCTTTTCCTTTCTCAATTAATCCAACGCCAATAAGACTATTTGGATTATCACCAGACCATGGCAAAAGAATGGTTTCAGAATTAAAGCCATATTTTTTAACAAAATAAGGAGAAATTGTTCCAGTAATATGATATGACTCAGTTAAATCTGGAAGTTTATCTTTTAAATTAGGGGCTGTTGCATTTAATGCTTTATCACTCCACTTTTTCGTTTTAATGTCCATTAAATTCATACCTGCTCCATCTCCATGATCAATCGGAGCATTATCACCTAATAAAACTGAAGCCATAAATGAACTTACAAGATGAATTATTTTTGTCCTTTCATAAGCTTCAGGATTTTCCTGATAAAATTTTCTTATCTGCGGTCCAGAGAAACGTTCAAATGTATCTGAGCCGGTTAATTCAATAGTTTCTTTTTTTCCCCCAAGTGTTTCTCTAATCTCTTCGCATTGTCTTGTAGTACTGGAATCCATCCAAATAGGTGCAGTCTCCCTAGAAAATACATTTTCAAGTTGTTCCTTTAGATTCTTGGTGGAATTAAGATTTTTAAGCGCTTTAAAAAATTTTTCATTTAAATATACGGTGCCATGTTGTTGTCCACTTCCTGAAATTGCTTCTATTAAACTCAAATCAATTTCTGCTTCTTTAAATTTAGAAAAAATCAAGTCTAAAGCTTCGACCCACATAAGTGGATATGAATGAACAATCTTTCCATCCTCAAATTTTATGATCCCGTGATCTGTATTATAATGGGGAAAATATTCACTAAAAGGGAGTGAACTTGAAATAACCGGTTTTTTACTTTCAAAATCTATAATGATCCCAGTGAGACTTTGGGTTGAACAATCCAATCCTAAGAAGTATTCCTTTATTGACATCTCAAATTTTAATATTTAATTTACTCCCTTAAAGTATCTCGATATTATAATTCTTAAATGATATCATTTTAGATAAAATATAGGATATTATTTTTATTTAAATTAGATTGAGAATGTATAAAAATGGTAGATATTAATCCAAAATATATTGATAAGGAAGAATTAGAAGGAATCTCATCTGATATTTCCTTAGAAGAAATAGAGAATTTTGATAAACATTCACTAAATAATTTTGTTGAGCTTAAAACAATAATCGAAGCGAAAGAGCCTGGCTCACCCTGGGTTATTGTAAAAGATAATAAAACCGGTGAACGAGAAGAGATTTTTGATTGTACATCAATGAATTGGACTCTTGCCTTAGGATTTGCACAACCGGATGTTAATTATGCTGTATATGAACAGATGAAAAGATTAACTCACGTAAGATCAGGTTGTTTAACGCCAGCTCGTGCAAAATTTTGCAATAAACTAGCTGAACTAGCACCTGGGAAGTTAAAAGGTGGGAGAGTAGTAATAAATAATCAAGGTGGAGGACTGGCTCTTGAGTCTGCAATAAAACTGGCAATAATTGCAGGGAGAGGTGCAGATCATTTCTTAACATTTTTCCATGGATATCACGGTACATCATTAGTAACAACAGGTGCTTCCCAACCGTTTCATGCAGTATCAAGATTCTCTCCGTTTGGAACTGAACATTTCACTAGAGTTCCCCAACCTTATTGTTATCGATGCTTATGGAAATATAAAAATGGGATATATGGCAAAAGAGATCCACAATGTAATTTAGAATGTTTTGACTTAATCGAGAAATATCTAATGGGAATGACCCCTAAAAAGCTTATAGGAGTTATACTTGAGCCATTTCAAGCAGCAGGAGGTCACATTCCTTTTCCTCCAGAATTTCTTAAAAAATTGAAAGATATCTGTGATCGTGAAAAAATTTTTACAATATATGATGAATGTCAAACTGCTGTTTGGAGAACAGGGAAATATTTTACATTAACTGAAAAATATGAAAAAGAACTAGGAATTGATGTTTCTCCTGATATGATGATGTTTACAAAAGCAATTGGAGGGGGTTTTCCCTTAGGAGCATTGATTGTATCACCAAAAATTAAAAAGCGATACACTCCAACTGAGGAACACACTACTTTCAGTTCTACCCCGATTAGCTTAACTGCAGGTCTCGCTTCCATTAAAGTGATTGAAAAGGAAAAATTTGGAGAAAATTGTGAAGCCAGAGGAAAGCAAATTACAAAAAGGTTATTTGAACTTCAAGAAAAATATGAAGTTATAGGTGATATTCGCGGTCCAGGCTTATTCATTGGAATTGAATTAGTTAAGAATCAAAAATCCAGAGAACCTTTTACGGAATTATTAGAAGAAATGGTTTTAGAAGGACCCAAACAGCAAATCTTTTTAGGACCAAGTATGCCAATTTTTTCTGGTACTGGACAAATGCTGATGCGAAATGTTATAAAAATCAAACCTCCATTGAATATTACTGAAGAGGACGCCGATTTTGCATGTGAAAAATTCGAGAGTGTCTTAAAAACTTCCTTAAATAACGTAAAAAAATAATATATTTATAAGTGATTGACAAAAGAGGTTTAACTTAAGGGATGGTTCGAGATTTTTCAAATGCATTAAAAGCATCTTCAGTTGCCGAGGAGTATGAAATTACAAGGAAACATAAGTGCGAATGTGGAGGACAATTAAAATTCATTCACCAATTATTATTGAATAATGAAGATCGATACTATGATGAATTACAGTATGTTTGCGTTGAGTGCAATAAACAATATGAGTTTCTATTTGATATAAATAGTTTTTTTGGGTGAATTTTTTAATCTTTTAAATTTCTGAATCCATCAACTTTAATTTCTTTTTTTTTCCAATATTTAATATGTCCTTAATAGTTTTACAAATTTCAATTAATTATAAATATACAAAAGGAGTCACCTAATATTATTAAAACCTTATCTAAAGTTAATAATAGTAATTATAAAATATTTAAAAATCTAAAATGTACGATAAACAGTGAATACTAATGGAGCTCCCAGATTACATTAAAAATCGTTATTGGAAGGATTATTTACCCCCTGGAATCACCTTAGAAATTGATATACCTGAAGATATATCCCTGGGTGATATATTTCAAAAAGGGGTAGAATATGGTGATAGAATTTCAATGGTTTTCTATGGAAAGGAATATACCTTTATAGAGCTCGATAGCTTAACAAGAAGATTTGCTGGTGCACTGTTAAAATTAGGCGTTAAAAAAGGAGATATTGTAGCTGTATGGTTACCAAATTGCCCGCATTTCAGCATTAGCTATTTTTCCATATTATCAATTGGAGCAACCTTGACTGCTATCAGTCCATTGTTTGTTGCGAGAGAAATGTCCTATCAAATAAAAGATTCTGGAGCTAAAATTTTGATTATACTTGACAGATTTTTCCAACAATATAATAAAGTTAAAGATGAGCTACCGCTAGAAAAAGTAATTCTCATCAATATTGAAGGTCAAACTCCAAAAGAACCAGAAACTAATAAAATTGTTCATTTTAATACTTTAATGGATCTAAATCCTGAACCCATTCAATTTTTTGAAATTGAGATTAATTCCAAGGAAGACATCGCTGTAATTCAATATACTGGAGGCACAACTGGATTACCAAAAGGTGCTTGTTTATCTCATTATAATATCATAGCAAATATTTTGCAAATCAAGCAAATCTCTGATTATATGAAAGAGAAATATCTTAAGGAAGATATTCAATCAATCTCTGTGCTCCCTTGGTATCATATCTACGGACAGACCTGTGAGTTAGCAGTTGGCCCTTTAATTGGAGCAAAAGGAATCGTCTTAGCAACATTTGATCTCGGTCAAATCTTTGAAATAATGAAGAAATATAAACCAAATACGATGCTCGGTGTGCCAACTATGTTTATAAATCTTTTAAATTCACCTCTAAGTGAAAATGTAGATTTTTCTTGCTTGAAATATGTTAATGTGGGTGCAGCGCCATTACCAATTGAGATTGCCAAAGAATGGGAAAGAAGAACTGGATTCGCCATAGGTGAAGGATATGGACTTAGTGAAACGAGTCCAGATGTGACTACTTCTCCTCCTTGGGCAAAGAAAAAATTAGGTAGCTGCGGTCATGCAGTTGCCAGCACTTTGGTGGGGATTATTAATGAGAAGTTAGAATTTTTACCGATTGGAGATGAGGGAGAATTAGTTGTATCAGGGCCTCAAGTTATGATTGGTTATCATAATAGACCTGAAGAAAATAAGAAAGTATTTTTTGAGGTGGGTGGTTATAGATGGCTGAGAACTGGTGATTTTGCAAGACTCGATGAAGAGGGATATATTTTCCTAATTGATAGAGTAAAAGATTTAATAAAATACAAAGGACACTCTGTATATCCAAGAGAAATTGAGGAGGTTCTATATGAACATCCAGCAGTTCAAGAATGTGCTGTAATAGGCGTAAAAGACCCTATCAAAGGTGAAGATATAATGGCATATATTATTCTTAAAAGTGAATATAAAGGTAAAATCACCGAGCAAGAGATTATCGACTGGGCTAAGGAAAATATGGCGGCCTATAAATATCCTAGAACCGTGAAATTTGTTCGGTCTTTACCAAAAAGCGCTATTGGAAAAATTTTAAGACGAGTTCTTAGAGAAAAAGAAGTTAAAAAAAGGAAATAAAACATTTGGAAATTTATTTAAATTAAATTGTTTAAATCTATAAATCCAATAGTCCCAATTCCTTTATTTTTTCTCTATTTGGCATTCCTGTTTGAGGATCCCAATTGCGAACCTCATAATAATAATTTTTCAATTTATCAAAATCTGGTGCTTTACCCATTGACCCTCCTTCCTTAACTGGTGTAAGTAAAATTTTAGGAACATAATCATTTCTTGAATTTAAACCCATTTTAATATTGAAAAGCCTTTTAATTGTAAAGATTCTTTCTCCGACCAATTGAATTTTTTCTAAATTAAGGTCAATTCCGAACAAACTATTTAATAGTTCTACGAAATATGAAGGAGGTGGATTTATAAAATTACATACTATTAAACTAGAATAGAAAGCACGATAATTCTGTAATTTAGCACATGCTTCAGCCATTTTTTTATTGTTTTGGTGCATATTAATTTTATTAACTCCAACCGAAGAAAAATCTATTTCATTTCCTTTTCTTCCAATTTTATAAATGTCTCCTGTCATATGACAGGCTCCTCTTGGGCTAAATCCATAAGTTAATGACATGCCATAACAATTCCGCATATCATGGTATGGAACTTCTAAATTATTTACAGTTGCTATTTCATCTTTAGATATATTAAATCTTTCTCCTACAGCGTTAGAACCATCAGCAAGAAGATCTCCAATTCCCTCTCTAAATGCTATTTTTTCAATTAGTCTTAATAGAGAATCCGAATTACCCCATTGTAGGTTTAAATTATCAATATCTTCTTTTTTAATCTTTTTTTGATTATATAAGTAATAAAGTAATGCAATAGATCCACTGGAACTTATCGTATCAATTCCATAATCATTACACATATAATTTGCTCTTATTATTGACAGTAGATTGTTATTTAAAATCATTGAACCAAATCCAGCAATCGTTTCATATTCAGGCCCTTCATGTTCTGGCAGAGAATATTCCTTATTATTGACAGCTACTACTCTTCCACATCCTACAACACAATTCCAACATGATCTATTTTTAACTAAATATTCTTGTTTAAGGGTTTGCCCTGAAATCTTATCTATTTCACTCCATTTGCCTTGTGAGAAATATTTTATTGGTAAATCTCCTAATGAATGAGCAGATCTCATTCCTATGCTTGTGCCATATTCTCTAAAAGCTTTAGTAAAATTAGAATTCGTTATATACTTACTGATTTTTTTAACAGTTTCTTTAAATTCAGAAGGTCTTGCTATTTTTGGTTTTAAATTGTTTCCCATAACAGCTAACCCTTTTAATTTTTTAGAACCAAAAACCGCCCCCAACCCTGTTCGTCCCGCTGCTCTACCTTCAGCGGCTACTATAGCATATTTTACTAAATTTTTTCCTGCCTGCCCAATACATAAAACTCTTGCATTTGAATCATTAAATACTTTTTTTAGAATTTTATTAGATTCAATTATACCTTTACTCCAAATATATGAAGCATCACAAATTTCGGCCTTATCTTTAAATATTTTTATATAAACTGGATGTTCTGATTTTCCGGAGATAATTATTCCATCATAACCAGCTTTTTTTAATTCCGGTCCAAAAAACCCACCACAATTAGATTCACTCCATAAATTAGTATAAGGTGATTTTGAACAGATCACAAACCTTCCGGAAGAGGGAGCTGCTGTTCCACATAACGGTCCATTCATAATCATTATTATATTTCGAGGAGATAAAGGATCTATCTCTTTATTAATTAACTCAAATAAATACCGACAAGCATATCCAGCACCACCTAAAAACTCTAGGGAAAAATTATGATTTAATTTTTCTTCAGATATTGATTTATCCGTTAAATTTATCTTCAAAAGTTTTCCAGTAAATCCAAAATATTCCATTCTATTATTACCATTTATTACATTTTCTGAAGTGTTTTTTCCATTAAAAATTTAAAATAAAAGGTTATTTATTATAAAATTCAATAAATTAAATTTTTATTTCTTATTAATAAAAAGATTAAAATTTCCAGAGCTAAATTGTATCAAATAACACTTTAGATTATAACTTTTTATAAATTGCGTTTATTTTTTTTTAAGAATTAGAGAGATTAATATTAAAATTTTGTAATTTCAAGTAATTTATTTTTTAATTTTTCAATTTGGTAAATATCTTCATTAGAAATAGAATGACCAATTCTTAAAATATCATTTACGATCTCTTCATCAATTTTTTCTTCAATTATGAAACCTTGTTCTATAAGATCTTTTCCCTCCTTATATAATAAAAGAATAATCTTAATATGTGCCATTAATTTTTTAAAATCGGTAAAATTATCAATCTTATCAAATGCACTCTGGTTAAGAAAACCATTTTTAATTATTTTTGCAATAAATAGATCTAGTCGTTGATCTTCAGGTAAATTCTTTACTCCTAATAATTGAGTAATATATTTTAAATCATTTTCCTTAGATAAAATCTCATTTACTTGTTTTCGACATTCATACCAATCGATATCTATTTCTGACCAATTAATATCATTCTGATTCCACCAATTTTTAATATATTCTGGATAATTAGAATATGAATTTAGCCAATTTATAGCAGGGTAGTGCTTTAAATAAGCTAATTTAGCATCTAATGCCCAAAACGTTTGAACAACACGTTTAGTAGTTGCGGTGACTGGTTCACTAAAATCTCCACCTGGAGGGGATATAGTTCCAATTATTGTTAAAGAACCAGTTATTTCATCTCCTAAATATCTTTTCCCTAAAACTTTTACAACACCTGCTCGTTCATAAAAGCTGGAAAGTTTTGATGGTAAATAAGCAGGATAACCCTCCTCTGCAGGCATTTCTTCCAATAAACCCGAAATTTCTCTTAAAGATTCTGCCCATCTTGAAGCACACTACAAAGAAAATGTTAGAACTTCAATGGATGTATTTAAGTTTAAAATTATTCCTATTATAAATGAAATTTTTTTAGAACTTTTCATTTTTTATATTGGGGGTGTTATAGATAGTTCTATTATCCTAAATTTAAAAGAATTAAATTTGCTCCCTTTAGATTTAATTATTAAATTAAATAAGCTTAAGGAAGATTTACACAAATCTAATAAATTTGAGAATTTTCAAAAATATATAGGCTTAATGGATAATGTATGTGGAAAATTATGTGGAAATAAGAAAGATATTGAACATTTGGAAGATATTGATAATTTAGAAATTAAACTCCAATTAAATTATTTAATATATCGTATTATTGATTTCTTCAAACTTCAAAACAATTTTGATTTCTCTAATATTAGAACATTCATTAAAAATAATATGGAAAAATGGTTAATTACAACACCAATAGTATCTTTAACTAATCCAGAGATTTATTATTGTGGAATCTTCTTAGCAAATGAATTGAATATTGACTTAGATAAACAAAAAATTGAAAAATTTTTAGATAATATTTATAATTCTATTATTGAAGAAACTTATACTCCACTAATTGAAGAAACTGATCAAGTATATTATTTTTTAAAAGCATGTGAAATTGTATATGATCATATAGAGCCAAGTTATGTTCAGAAATTGATTAAAGAAGAAGAAGAGGAGTTTTACGATATTGATAATTTAAAATTAATGGAAACCAGTAAGCTTGCTGTTATTTTAAAAATTTATTCTTTATTAGAATTGCCAGAAAAATTAGAGCTGAAAAATATCGAAAAAATCTTAGAAGTTATAAAAGAAAGAATAAATGATAATGGAGTAAAACAATTTCCTGATGGGTCCATATCTTCAGAGGCAACGTATTATACCCTTTTTATACATTATATGAGAAATTCATTAAAAACATTCGATAATACAAATTTTATAGAAAATATAATACAAAAGATATATAGAAATTTAACATTTTTAAAATTTGAAGAAGATATCAATTTTGATTTAGTTTCCGAGATTTTCTATTCCTGTGAAAGTTTGAAATGGCTGAATTGTATTGAGCATAAAGAAACACTTTCTCAGTTATCAAAATACCTCTTCCCAGATTATATTACTGACAAAATAGCTAAAATTGGTTCATTGTCTAAAAATAATATAAAATATCGTTATTTTAAAATTGATAAAATTACAGGACATACAAAAGAAATATTATAATTCCTTTTTTTAAAAGAAAAATATAATTTTTAAGTTTTAACAAAGGCTTTCTATTTCTCATAACATGTTAAAATCTAAAGATTGCCCACTTTAATCCCACATATCTTTTAGTAATATTATAAATAAAGAAAATATGAATATATGTTAATTGGAAATTATTTTAAGGTCCTCATTTTTGGAGTTTAGAATAAATATGATTTGCTTATTAAAAAAATAGAAAAAATCGTGAATTGAATTGGTTATCCAAATAAATAAAGGTTTAGAGAATTGGATTATAGAAAAAAAAAGATTTAGTGTGCTTAATGTTGGTGTAGGTGGCCAAGGTATCATTAGAACCACACAAATTCTTGCTTGGGCAGCTTTAATGGATGGCTACCAAGTTCGAACAGCTGAAACACATGGAATGGCTCAACGTGGAGGCTCTGTAAGCGCTTATCTTAGGTTTGGGCCTGAAGTTGCCAGTCCGTTGATTCCAAAGGGGTATGTTGATATTATTTTAGCATTCGAAATTAGCGAAGCACTTCGAGTCTTTAACTTTTCTGGACCAAATACATATTTTTTCGTAAATAATAAAATCATTATACCTCCTATGGTTAACCAGATGGGTTTTAAATATCCTTCTAACGAAAATCTGTGTCAACAATTAAAAAATTTACTTAATAATATATATTTCTTTGATGCAGACAAATTGGCATTAAAAGCTGGGACATCTAAGGCATTAAATGTTGTTATGTTAGGTATTCTTTTGGGTTCGGATAAATTACCAATTAAGGAGGATTCACTTCAACATTCAATTTTACGTTTTATTCCCAAAAAGTCTCAAGAAGTAAATCGAATTGCATTTCAATTGGGTATTGAAAAAGGAAAATCTATTAGGAGGGAATTATTATGAGTATGCCTTATTTTGCTGAAGAAATTCCTGGCAAGCGTGTAATAATGCTAGGAAATGAAGCTATTGCTCGAGGGATACTTGAAGCTGGTGTTGTAATTGGGGCGGGTTACCCAGGTACACCATCATCAGAAATCTTGGATACACTTGCAAAGATGAAACCTTATTACCCACATTTAAACATTGAGTGGAGTATCAATGAAAAAGTTGGGTTTGAGGTTGCGTATGGTGGGTCTATGTCTAATGCAAGATCCGTAGCTTTAATGAAACATGTAGGATTAAATGTTGCATCAGATGCGTTTATGACTGCTTGTTACGCAGGTGCTCGTGGAGGAATGGTTGTGGTTTCTGCCGATGATCCAAACTGTTTTTCATCCCAAAATGAGCAAGATAATCGTTATTTCGGCCTTCATGCTTTAATTCCCGTGTTTGAACCCTCTACTGCCCAAGAGGCTAAGGATTTAATCAAATATGCATTTGAATTCTCCGAGGAGCATCATACAATTGTACTATTTAGGACTACGACTCGCTTGAATCACGGTCGAGGTGATGTTATGCTTGGAGAGATTCAAAATATTGACCGTCCTTATGGATTTGATTGGGATCGCGCACGTTGGGTTTGTTTGCCTTCACATTCGCGTGTCCTTCGCACCAAACTACTCGAGCGATTTGAGAAGATCTCCAATCTTGCCGATGAATTTCCCTTCAATTCTCTTAAATTATCTTCCGAAAAAATCAATGGAATTCGTTATGGTTTTATTGCTGCAGGTATTCCTTATGCCCAATTAATTGACACACTCATTGATTTTGGCTTGGAAAATAAAGTTTCTATCCTTAAACTGGGTATGGTAATTCCTCCACCTAAAAAACTTATTAGAAAATTACTTTCTTCTGTAGATAAAATATTAGTGGTTGAAGAACTAGAACCAATTATAGAAAACATTCTGAAACAACTTGCATATGAAAATAAATTGGTAAATGAAGTTGAAATACATGGTAAAGATTATTTCCCTCAACAAGGAGAATTCTCAGGAGAAATATATTTGGAGAAAGTAGCAAATTTCATTGGGATAAAATTCGAAAAAAACTCTATTCCTGATATTAAGATATCACTTCCTCCACGGCTCCCTGTGTTGTGCCCAGGTTGTAGTCACCGTTCCACTTTTTATGCGATCACATTACTAGAGAAAGAATTAAAATTAAAATTTATTAATTCTAGTGACATTGGGTGTTATACACTGGCAGTATATAAACCTCTTGAATGTGTGGATACTGAAATATGTATGGGTGGCTCCATTGGATTGGCAAATGGATTTGCTAAGATTCACTCCACTGAAAATCCAATATTAGCGATACTAGGTGATTCTACTTTTTTCCATTCTGGAGTTCCAGCCTTAATAAATGCTGTCTATAACCAAAATAATATACTAGTTGTTATATTAGATAATAGATCGACAAGTATGACGGGATTTCAAGATAATCCCGGGACTGGAATAAAAATTACAAAAGAACCTGGGACTCGTGTTGTAATAGAAGAACTTGTTCGTGGATGTGGAGTTCCATCCGAAAATATATGGGTAGAAGATTCAAATAATTTGAATAAAATGGTTGAAAAATTACGAGAAGCTGTGAAATCTCAAGGTGTAAGAGTTTTCATCTCAAGACATCTTTGTTCCTTGTTAGAAGAAAGAGAGTTTCGATTAAAGCAGATTCAAATACCCGTTGTAAAAGTAGATCCCTCTAAATGCAAAGGATGTCTTATCTGTGTTAATCAATTTGGTTGTCCAGCTCTTTCTTTCGATAGTGAAGAGAAAAAAACAAATATTGATCAAGAAATCTGCCGTGGATGTAAAGTATGCATTAGTGTATGCCAATACGACGCTATATATGAGGAGATAAATTAAGAACATGACAAATCTTTTTTTTTTTCCAAAAACAATTGCAGTAATTGGTGCTACAGCCAATCCAAAAAAATTTGGAAATGCTGTGACAATTAATATTCTTAAAAATAAAAACCTCCAAAGTGAATTATTTCTTATATCACCTCGAAATCAAGAAATTTATGGATTAAAAACTCATAATTCCGTTTTAAATGTTCCAAAGGATATAGATCTAGCTATTATTTTAGTTCCTGCTGGTATTGTAGAATCGGTCGTGGATCAATGCATAGAAAAGAAGGTTAAACGCATAATCATTGTGTCTGCCGGATTTGGAGAAATAGATGAGAAAGGGAAAAAAATTGAAGCAGAAATAGCTAAAAAGTGTAAAGAAGCTGGAATTAGAGTTATGGGACCCAATTGCGTAGGAATACAAAATATAGATATTGGTCTTAATGCTTCTTTTATTAAATCAGCTCCTAAAGGCAATATTGGCATGATAAGTCAATCTGGTTCATTTGGATGTGCATGTTTTTACGAGATGGAACGACATGATTTGGGATGCTCCAAGTTTGCCAATATTGGAAATAATATTGATGTATCTTTTGGTGAGATCCTCGAGTTCTTCAAAGAAGATGAAAATACTCAAATAATTTGTATATATCTGGAAACCATTACTGATGGTAAAGCTTTTTATGAAATAATAAAAGATATCATCCCATTAAAACCAATAATTGCCCTAAAAGGTGGTAGAACTACTTCAGGAATGAAAGCAGCTAGCAGTCATACGGGTTCCATGGCTACAGATTATAAAATGCTTAAAACTGCAATAAAACAAGCTGGAGCAGTTATGTGTGAAAATGTTTCTGATTATATTACGGCAATTAGAACATTCTCATTTTTACCACTTCCAAAAGGAGAAAAAATCGGGGTCTTGACTAATAGTGGAGGTAGTTCTGTTTTATTTAGCGATAAGGCTGAAGAATTTGGCTTAAAACTTGCTGAATTCTCTGAAGAACTTAAAAAAAAAATGGGTCCTCATTTAATATCATTAGTAAAAATGGTAAATCCACTTGATATGATTGGAGTAGCAGAAGAAGAACAATATTACAATATCACAAAAGCAATGCTCGAAGACCCGGGAATAGATATAGTTGTTGCATGCATTGTAATTCCTCCCTTTCTAGAAATGAAATCTGATGAGCATTATCGAGGTATAACTCGGGCGTGGAACGATACTGGAAGAGGGAAACCAGTAATCCCGTTAATTATGTTTAGTGAAGGATTTCAAAATCTTAAAGATTTAGCAAAAAAAGAAAAAACAACCATATACTTCACACCACATGAGGCGGCGTATGCATGTTTTTTATTAATTGACCGAATGAAAATTTTACAATTAAATAAATAATTTCCTTTATTCTGGCTTCAA
Organism: Promethearchaeota archaeon; assembly: GCA_019058015.1. GTDB lineage: Archaea > Asgardarchaeota > Lokiarchaeia > Sigyniarchaeales > SOKP01 > 6H3-1. The sequence goes on from JAHLWH010000222.1 coordinate 20,605, forward strand.
TATTATGTTATTTATTCTTTTTTAATCTTTGTTCTTTTCTTAATCTCTTCTTTTCTAATTTCTCTTTGACAGTACAATAAATAGGACCTATTAATCCAGACATATAACAAGAATTGCAACTAATACAATATGCTGGTGAAATATCACCATTCTTCCAACGATTTGGAAGATCTGGTTCACGAATCAATGGTCTACACATTGAAATGAAATCAATTATTTTATCTTGAAGAAATTTTTCAACAGTTATAGGATTTTTAACTCCACCCATAAGGATAGCGGCACAATCTTTCATATATGGTCTAATTTCTTTAATATTTTGCAGAAAGTAGTTTTCTTCTTCTGGACCAATATTTTGTTTACTAGGGAGTGCATTTTTAGTCCCAATTAAAGATTCTCCCATCCCTCCTGACACTTCAATTGCATCATAACCCGTGTCTATAACAATTTTGGCAATTTTCTTTCCCTCTTCTAAGGTCATACCTTCAGGAACACCATCTTCAGTCTGTAATTTAATTGTGATAGGAAAATTTTTTCCAACCTCTTCTCTCAATTGGTTATAAATCTCAACCAAGATTTTAGTTCTCCCTTTAGTGTCTCCTCCATATTCCCCAGTACGTTTATTTGAATAAGGAGAAATGAAATTACTGAGTAAATATCCGTGTGCAGCATGTAGTTGCACCATATCATAACCAATATCATAAGCCCTCCGACCTGCATTTACAAATTTTTTTATAATTTCTCTAATTTCATCGTCTGTTAATTCACGAGGTACTCGATTGACTGACTTATCTGGAATTGATGAAGGTCCAACCGCTTCAAATTTTGGATGTGTCGATTGACGACCCGTATGCGCAAGTTGAGCCGCAAATTTTACATCAGCATAATCATGAATGGCATCAACTAACTTTTTTTGTCCTGAGACAAATGAATCATTGTATAAAGCTGGGCTGTTAGGCATAACCGAATAACCTAATTCTATATTGATAAATCCCGAAATTATCAATCCAATTCCTCCTTCAGCCAAATCTGTATAATTTTTAATATATTTATCGTTTATGGTGCCATCTTTATTGGCTAACCTTTCGGATGTGGCTGATCGAATAATTCTATTCTTAATTTGAACATTTCCAATTTTTCTCGGACTAAAAAGATTTTTTAATTCCATAATGATCTACTTTAATCTCAAAATATCTATAACTTATTGATTGATGTCGTCATTCCACCATCGATAACTATGTTTTCTCCCGTGATATAATCAGATGCTGGTGAAGCCAAAAATAAACAAGCATTTGCAACATCAGCTTTTGTTCCAAATCTATTCAATGGGATTTTAACATTTCTCAAATCTAAAAGTTTTTGAGCCAATTCAGGATCATCACCGTATATTTTCGTAATATGAACCCCAGGTGAAATAGAATTAACTGTGATTCTCGGTGCTAATTCAAGAGCCCACAATTTAGTAAAACAAATCAATGCTGCTTTACTTACACTATACATCCCAATAGCTGGATTTGGTTCTATACCCGCACATGAAGCAATATTAATTATTTTACCTGTAACAGGTGCAAATTTTTGTAACCTCATTTTCCGAAAAAAATTTCTAACTAATAACCAAGGACCTTTAAGATTTACATCCATTACCCTATCATAATTCTCAATTGGGCAAGATAATGATTTATAAAGACCTCCATTTATTCCGGCATTATTTACTAAGACAAATACATTATCAAACTTCTTGAATACTTCCTTACTCATTTCTTTCACTTTATCTGCATCAGAGATATCCATTTGGTAAAGAAGTATTTCACAATCATGCGATTTTAAAATTATCTCTCTTGTTTCTTCAAGTGATTCCAAATCGATATCGTTTAACACTAAGTTTGCACCCTCTCTTGCATATGTGATTGCGATCTCACGCCCAAATCCAGAACCCGCTCCAGTAATTAGACCCACTTTTCCTTCTAAAATTCTTACCATAAATAATTACACCTCTAATTATTTTTCTTTGTATTTTTCTTATATATTCGAAATTAATTAAAATTTAAGTTCCTTCCGCTAAAAATTGGTCTATTCGATAATAATTGGTCTAAAAATCAATTAATAATGACTTCACGTATAATTTAAATATTAAATAAAAAAATGAAAAAAAGCGAGTAGAAAGTTGTTAGAAGCATTTTATGGTTGGAATGGTATGCAAAATTTTATAAATTGGTTTAGTAGCTTAAGTTCGATCCAGCAAATTATCATATCATGTGTAGGATTTGCACTTGCAGTGGCTATTATTGTGCTAATTTGTATTGGTCTTGCTTATCTATTAAAATATATTTTTATGGGACTTTTCTATATACTGGAGAAACTTTTTAAAGGGTTCCATATAATCTTTAAGAAATTATATGAAATATTAGCAGGGAAATCAAGTTCGGAGAAAAGTGTTGAACCAATATACAATGAAAAAATTGAAGAGAACCGCTACATTAAGAAACCTATTATAATATTACATAAAAAAACAAATAAATCATCAGAACATGAGCAAGGATTAGAATATAGTTATTGCCCAGAATGTGGAATTAGATTCACTGAGAGAATGAATGATCGCTTAAATTTAAATGGCAAAACTTATTGTGTAAATTGTGGTCAAAGTTTTATTATTGAACAACAAATTATTAATCCACCTATGGTAAAATCTTTTGCAAATTATAAATAAAATTTAAAATTTTTTATTTTAAATTTGAAGTGGATAAGTTCCAAATTTTTTAGTAGTTTCAATCATCCATTTAATGCGCTGATATGACATAGCAGGATGAGAATTAGAAGGAGAAAGAATGTATCCACCCCCGGGACCTAAGATTTTAATTGCTTGTTTTACTGCATCCTCAACTTCCTTTTTATTGGCATTTACTAGGATATGTGTAGTATCAATATTTCCTAGCAGGCACAATTTATCACCTAATTTCTTTTTTACTAACTGTAAATCTACATA
>JAHLWH010000019.1 GCA_019058015.1 Promethearchaeota archaeon
TAAAAATGAAGATGGGTACTGGCAATTAAAAAATGTGAATAAACATTGCTACTTTTTTGATGAAAAAACCAAATTATGCAGTATTTATGAGTTCCGTCCTGAAGGATGTAGGTATTATCCTTTAATTTATCTTGAAGATATTAAGATGTGCTCTCTTGATACCGATTGTCCAAGATGCGACAAGTTTTATCAGGATTGGAGAGAACGTAGAGTAGCAACACAAAATTTGATGCAATATTTAAAAAATTACAATTTTATTGAATGAATGGAAAATGTAATAAAAAACATGAGTTTAATGAATTTTTTTTAATTCTTATATTATTTTTTTCTTTAAGTTCATGGGGATCCAGATTTTTTTTAACACCAAAACTGTTTGGAATATTTTGAAATCTAATATGAGAATAGATTATACTTTTTTCATAATTATCTTCTGTATTCTAATGGTTTCATTTACTTTTTAATAGATTAATGATATATGAAGATATGGATGATTCCTTTTATTTATTAGGAGTTTTATTAGCAATACTAACAGGAGTAGTAAATAATTTTGGAACTGTATTGCAAAAGAAAGTTGTAAATGATCTCCGAGAAGATTCAAAATTTATGAGGAGTTTGATTAAGAGACCATTATGGCTTCTAGGATTAGTTATGGGGCTAGGTCTCGGTACATCTTTTTTTCTAACAGCTCAAATATTTATTGGACCAGCACTCATCCCAGGTCTCATGGCTTCAGGTTTAATTGTTCTAGCTCTGGGTTCAATTAAAATTGTAGGGGAGAAATTAAAGAGAGAAGAAATAATAGGAATTATATTGATGATTCTAGGTATATTTTTATTGGGCATTAGCGAATTATCAATTAATATCGCTGAAACAAATTTATTAGAAGTAGGTTTTCTTATTAGAACAATAATTTTCACCATCCTTTTAACTATATTTGCTGCATTTTGCGGAATTTTTCAAAAAAAAAAAGAAAAATATAAAGGAATATTATTAGCAATTTTTTCAGGTTTTATGTTCGCACTTTCAAATTTTTGGATAAGCCCATTAATGGGTGTTATTTCTCATATTTTTGGAGGCATGTATAACTTAGGTGAACTTATACTATTTATTTCCTCATCGATAATTTTAGTTTTAACTAATATGATTGGTATAATGACAATTCAACAGTCTTTTAGAGTAGATCAAGCAAGTAATATGATTCCTATTCAACAAGTGCCGATACAAACAACACCGATAATAGTATATTTTTTAGTATTTTTATTAGCTGCTCCTAATGTCTATTCTATTTTTTATTTAATTGTTGGTGTCATTTTAATTCTTTTTAGTTCATTTTTATTAGGAAAAAAACAAGCTCAATTAGAAGAAATCAAATAAAATTATTAAAAGGTTAAGATAATTGGTAATTAGAATTGAATTGTCTTAGAGTTAAAAAAAAATTTTTTTCTGAATGAAATATGGCAAAAATGATTTTCTTTCAAGCACATCCAGATGATTTGGAGCATAAATGCGGGCATATAATGCATTATCTTGCCACAAAAAGTAATAATAAGTATATTATTAAAATTGCTTCAATGACTAAAGGTGAATTTGGCCTTCCAGGTGCTCAGTATGATAAGTTTAAAGGCGATTTCCTTGCAAAAGTCAGAATGCGCGAACTATTTAATGCTGAAAGTATTCATGGTATCCCTCCTGAAAATATCGAATTTTTTGGTTATATAGATGGTTTTGTAAAATTCAATAAAGAATTTATTAAAAAAATTACTGTTTATCTCACACGAGAAAAACCAGATATAATATTTGCCCCAGAAGCGCTTTACACTTGGTATTATCATATGGATCATGTCAATACTGGTAGAGCAATATTTTATATAATTCACAATAAATTAATTGATTTTACTCCTATTCTATATTTCTATACTTCATTAAGCCCGAATTTTTTCTTTGGGTTTAAAAAAGAAGATCTTGCATTAACATATCAATTACTTGCATGTCATAAAACGCAAAATTGGTTACTTAATTATACAACAATTCCTTATAAATTTACGAGTAGATTTGCTGGAAGAAAAATCAGAGGTTGGAAGTACGCAGAACCTTTTCGACGTGTTTATTTTAATAAAATCAATTTACAAAAGAATAAACCATCGTTAATAGTGCGAATTTTTACTCATTTTTTTTCCAAACTACCATGGTTCAAGGCAAAATATCCTCAAGACATATTGTTAGAACTTAAAAAGAAAAAAGGCAGAAAATAATGTTATAAAATAAAGAAAAATTTAAGAAAAAAATCAAATCATATTATATATAGGTATAAAAAATGAGAGTAAAGGGTAAAATTGTTGTATTGACCGGAGCAGCTTCTGGAATTGGAAGATCTACCGCAATTTTATTTGCTAAAGAAGGTGCAATACAAGTTCTTTCGGATATAAATGAAGAAGGTTTAAAAAAAACATATGAAATGATAGAAGAAGGTAAAGATAGAACCACTATAATGAAAGTAGATGTGAAAAATCCTGAAGAAGTTAAGAACATGATTGATATAACAATAGAAAAACATAGAAGAATAGATGTTTTAATTGTTAATGCAGGTGTAGTACGAGTGGGACAGGTTGAGACTTTTCCTGATGAAGATTATGATCTATTAATTGATGTTAATCTAAAGGGAACACATTATACATGTAAATACGCAGTTCCTTATTTTAAAAAACAAAAATCGGGTTCAATAATCACACTAGCTTCTGTTGCGGCTCATATTGGACAAGTTGCACACGCAAATTATTGCTCCACAAAAGCAGGTGTGTTGGGTTATACTAGAGCTTTAGCTTTGGATTTAGCTCCCTATAATGTTCGAGTTAACAGTGTTTCACCAGGAGCAACCGATACACCTATGTTACAAAGTGATGTAGCGAAACAAGCTAGAGATAGAGGTGTTACATACGAAGAAATTAAAAAAGAATTTGAACAGGAGGGTGTCATGGGACGGTGGGCAACCCCAGAAGAAATAGCTTCAGGTATTCTTTTTTTGGCAACTGAAGAATCTTCCTATATGACAGGGGCTGATATACGCTTAGATGGCGGGTGGACAACTCAGTAAAAATTTTTTATTAAAAATTATGAAACACGGTCTTATAGGATCTTACATCTGAAAAACTTTATTTTTAGAACAAAACTAATTAAATTAAAATGGCATTAAAAATTAAAAAAGAATGGTTTATTGATGAAAAAGGTCGAATAGTATTATTGAGAGGAGTGAATTTAGGAGGGAGTTCAAAAGTTCCTGTGACTCCTAATGGAGCAACTCATATCAAAACAGATTTTAGTGATTATAGGGATGTTTCTTTTGTAGGTCATCCTTTTCCAATAAAGGAAGCAGATGAACATTATAAACGATTAAAACATTGGGGTTTCAATTGCTTGAGATTTCTAGTAACTTGGGAAGCAATCGAACACCAAGGGCCTAAGCAATACGATAAAGAATATTTAGATTATGTTGAAGAGTTATTAAAAATTGCTGAGAGCTATGGGTTTTATACATACATTGATCCACACCAAGATGTTTGGAGCAGAATGACGGGTGGAGATGGAGCCCCTAGCTGGACTTTTGAAAAGGTCGGTTTAGATTATACGAAGTTTGACGCTTCTGAGGCTGCTTTTATAATGCAATATCGATATGATCCTGAAGATCCGAAAAAATACCCTCCAATGTATTGGGTTGGGAATACTTATAGATTTGCAAACGGATCGATGTGGACACTTTTCTTTGGTGGAAACGATTTTGCGCCATCGTTAAAAATAGAAGGTGTTAATGTTCAAGATTACTTGCAAAATCACTTTTTTGACGCAATTAAACAAGTAGCGTTAAGAGTAAAAGATAATCCCTATGTAATTGGATTTGAAACGTTAAATGAACCTAATGAAGGATGGATAGGGAAATATGTTGATGGAAGCGAATGGAAGGGCATTTCTGAAGTATTAGGATATGCATTTACCCCAAAAAATGCAATGCTTACGGGAGCAGGATATCCTAGAACAGTTGGTTATAGAGAAGTTAAAAGATTTGGCGTTAAAGAAACCAGAAGAGACGAATTAAATAGAGACAAAAATTCATGTTGGTTGGAAGGGTTAGAGGATATTTGGAAAAAGGAGGGTGTTTGGGATTTAGACGATAATGGCAATCCAATTGTTTTAAATAACGATTACTTTGTAATTAAGAACGGGAAAAAGATCGATTTCTGTCACGACTATTTATCTCCTTTTATAAAGAGATATACTGAAGCTGTCCGAAGTGTTATCACTAATGCAATAATTTTTTTTGAGTGTTCATCGGAAAGTATGATGAAAGGGGAACCTTTACATTTAGATTTACCGAATAATATTGTGAATGCTGCACATTGGTATGATGTGGCTACGATAGGTACAAAACGAGCAATGATCAAGGCAAATTTCAATATCATCACGGGAAAACCAGTCGTTGGAAAAAAAAATGTCCAAAATATGTTTAATTCACAACTTGAAAACATTAGAAGTTTCTCTAAATCGATACATGGAGGAATTCCAACTTTAATAGGAGAATTTGGGCTAACTTATGATATCAATAAAAAAGAAGCGTATGAAATATTTAAAACCGAGCCAAATCAAGCTTGGAAAACTCATGTAAAAGCACTTAATTTGTATTACAACGCTTTGGATATTAACCTCTTAAGTTCTACTCAATGGAATTATACTGCTGATAATAATAACGTGTGGGGAGACTTATGGAACTTGGAGGATTTATCAATCTTTAGCAAGGATCAACAGATCGATCCAGCTGATATAAATAGCGGAGGAAGGGCAATTAATGGTTTCTGTCGTCCACATTTCATTCGTTGTGCTGGTATTCCATTAAAAATGGAGTTTAACATTAAGGATGGAACATTTAATTTTGAATTTGATGGAAAAACTTCAATTCAGGCGCCAACAATTATTTATATTCCAAAAATTCATTATCCGAATGGCTATGAAATAAATGTTTCTGAAGGAGAAATTAAGAAAGAAGAAGATATACAATTAGTTTTGGTAAAAATAAAAGAGGATGGAGTTCATACCATAAATATTACAAGAATTTAATAAATATTTTTTTCCTTATTATTGTTATTATTATTATTTTAACTAGTTAATTTGGATTAATTTATAATAAAAAAAAATGCAAAAATAAAATAATTATTCCCATTTCAAATTTCCATAATTTTTTTGCATTACCTCTTCTAAACCATCTAAAATGCTTTTTGTACCCATGGTTTTATAAGTTTTCATTAATTCATCCATCGTTGTGATGGTCCCTTTTTTAGCAGAAAGATAAGAAAGAAGTACTACAGCAACACCTTGTTTTGCTTGTTCGGGAGTAAATTCTGGCTCCTTATCTTCTAGAATGCATTCGGCAAAATAAGCATCTTCATGTCCCATGGATATTTTATAATATTTTGGAAATGAACCGTGTTCAATTGAGGGGCTATAAAACTCTCCCTTTTTTTCTGCATCTGGATGTGAAGAAAGAATTTGAACGGGTTTTTCCCAGGAATGATCTTCAAGAATAGTACCTTTGGTTCCATGCAACTCCGTTCTATTGGTGGGAGGATGAACTGTATTAGAAGAAATATCAACAGTTATTATAGCTCCACTTTTATATCGTAAGAGAACAATTGCAGTATCTTCTCCTTTATTAGGGGGAGAATTCATAGTTTTTCCCAGCCAGCATTGTGCAGAATCGACCTCTCCAAGAAACCAATTTAACATGGTAAATTTATGAACTCCTTGATCAGCAACAACCCCACCACCTCCCCTATCATAAGTAAATGACCAAGAATCTGGATTGAGAAATTGATCAGGGCTAACATAGGCACCCTCATAAGTTCGACCAAGAAAAACATCTCCAATAAAACCGCAATCTATAGCATCCTTTATAAATTGATGGGCAGGAAGAAAGCGATGATTTTCTGCAATCATGAATTTCACGTTTGCTTTTTTAGTTGCTGCTATCATTTCATCGCATTCTTCAAGCGTGGTTGCCATCGGTTTTTCGCAAATAACGTGTTTCCCTGATTCAGCTGCAGCAACAACCATATCTTTATGAAGATAATGAGGGACCATGATGAGTACAGCATCAATATCGCTCTTAAAAAAATTATCTAAATTTAAATAAGTCTCTAGTTTAGAATATTTGGTAACACTGTTTAGTTTTTTCTCGTCGATATCATATGCAGTAACGAACTTTATTTTCGAATTATTTTTGGAGCCAAGCTTATGAAAACGCCATACCGCCCCCGTCCCAATTATACCAAATTTAACAAAATCCATAAAATCATACCTCTAACATTTTATAATTTCGTGAATGAATTTCTTAAGTTTTTGCACGAATATTAGAAATAAATAAATATTATTCTCATTTTTTATTCGACTTTATTTAACAAAAATGTTTTTATCTAAACTTGAAAGCCTTTCACAACCAGATTTGGTAATCCTATAGCAATCTTCTACCCCAATCAAACCCTGATTTTTGAAATTTTGCCAAATTTCAATATCAAGAACCATATTCTCTTCAAACGGAATATCAAGGGTCTTCATTGGACTGAACAAATGAGTTTCCTCACATTCTAATCCAATGCTATGACCTGTAATGAAACACCTTCCTCGCCTTGCAAGAGATTTATGATAATTTTTAGCATTATTGTATAATTCTTTCATGTTTAAACCAGGTTTAATGTTCTTTACGCAATATTCTTGTACCTTAATTATTCGATCCATAACTTCTTCAGCACCATCAGGTATTTCTCCTATTACTAGTTCCCTACTAACATCTGATACATATCCTTTCCAAATGGTTCCAATATCAAATCTATTAAGATCCCCGGATTTCATGGTGGTTCCTATTCCTGGTGCTTCGGGATCAGAGGGTCCCAAGTTCATTGTAAGATGATCCCATCCTTCTGCACCTTCATCAACTATAGTTCTTCTAGCGATTTGTAATAATTCATTATCTGTTATTCCTTCATGAGCCGCATCAATCATGGCTTTTATTGCCTTTTCAGAAATTTCCGTAGACTTTCTTATGCGTTTCACTTCCTCTTCTGATTTAATTAACCGCATGTCCAAAAAAGCTTGATCGCCATTAGCAAAGGTCGCATTTGGAAATTTATTTCTTAAATATTCAGATTGATAAGAGGGCATTAGAGATTCATATCCGATATTTTTTTCTGATAACCCCCATTTTTCAATTCTATCTGATACTTCTACCATTGCTGCTTTAGGAGACCCAATTCCACTTACATCCTTAACCCAAGAAAATTTATCTACACTACTGTATGTAATCCAAGTTATTAAACTTTCCTCTCCATCCCTCCGTACTAAAGATAAACTTGGATATTGATTATATAAGACATATAAAATAGGATTGGGAGCCACATGTAACGTTGGTAAGCCAGTTGTATAAAATACATTTACCGGAATAGAAGCAACCAACACATCAATATCATGTTTTTCCAAAATGTTGCGCGCTTTTTCTTTACTAAAACCAATTGGTTCCATTTTATATCAAATCATTAATTATTAATTTAGTTGTAATTTTCAAAATCTTTTTCAATTAAAGAAAAAAAATAAATAGAAGCTTAAAATTTCTAATCTATATCCATAAATATCTCTAATTTTTGTAGACTTCCCATATCTCCTTTGGTTTTAAGTTCTCCCTCCATAAATGCTTCCATTGGATCTTCTTCTCCAGTGGCAATACCAATAAAGACATCTGAGTTAACTTCTAAACCCATTACTGCATTTTCGTCAAAACCATCCTCTATTCTTGCTTTTTTATTCTCAAAAATCATTTTTAGTTTATAATCAATATCAGGAAATTCGAATTGCATTATTTTATTAAATCCCTCAAATTCATCTGCGATTTCTGGATCGTCTAACATTTTGACCCATCTATTTAGAGCATCTTTAATTTCTTCGGCAGTAGCCATTAAATACACCTTTCAATTATTTTTTTAATTACATTTTTATCTTTTTTTATTAAAACTTTTATTTTTAATTAAGAAATGTTTTGTTTTTGTAATTTATATAATTTTTTATACATATTTTGTGGATTTAGCAATTCCTTAACGATGTTTTCAAATTTTTTTGCATCTATTAGATTTTCCCTTATTATTTTATTGCTTCTAATTGCGCTTGCCTTTTTGCTAGTAAAAACGAACTTATTATGATAATAATAACACCAACACTCATGTAGATAATAGAAAGGAAGCTAGGAGGAGTTAACATAAATACTATAAAGTAAAATAATACTGGCGTCACTTGTATGGGAACTTGTTGAATCGGAATCATGTTTGATGCCTGAGCAACTTGAAAAGCTTGCGTAATTTTCATGATTCCAATAATACTACCTACAATTAAAATTGCTACACAACAAAGAAATAAAATAAGTTCTCCTAAACTAGAAGTACCTCCGAAGACATGAGCGATGACGCCCATCAATGGTGCAATCCAGAAGTTCGTGAGTGAAAATTGGAATCCTGAAGAAATAGCTAATAAAATCCCTTTAAACTTTTTACTTTTTCTTTGAAGAATTTCACATAAACCGGATCCTATAAATAAAACTACTGTAAAAATAGCCATTCTAAAAACAAGAGCTATTTCTAATAAATCTATATTAGAGATATCAATTGACAATTCACTAATACCGAGTAAGAAAATCGCAAGTATCATTAATAATATTCCCGTTATTTCTTCTTTTTTTAAGGTTTCACTAACAATTTTGACAGACCCGATAGCAAGAAAAATTAAACCAAAAGCCATTAATCCCGGAATTAATGCTGGACCAATATATAACTGAGCCAACATGAAAAATATTGATCCTATTGCTAGTTCCATCAATAAACCCATTATCCAAAGCGGTTTTTTCACTAAATTACGGAAAAATTTCTCCTCCTCTGCAACAACTTCATTAACTACTTTTTTCTGGAAAACTAACCCGATATTATTCACGCTTCCCGAAGTAATTGCTAGGAAGACCCCAAGCCAATATAAAGAAGCATCCATTTCTTTCAGCTCATCTATTTTTTCTTTTTTATAAAATATATAATCATTAATTGGTTTAATCAGTTAATAAATCTTTTTTCGAAAAAGTCGAATTGTTCGTAATAATTTATGCATGGGAAAAAAAAAGCTGTTAAAGTTAATTTAAATTTTACTTCTTCTTTTAGCAATTTAACTAAAATATGTTATAAAATTAATCCTCTACCTCAATAAATCTAAAAACTTTTGAAAATCTTCAATCTATGTATTATATCTATTTAGACCGTCATGCCACCATCAATAGACAAGCTTATTCCAGTGCAAAATTTATTGAGAGCAAGAAATAGCACACCTTCTGCAATTTCTTCGGGTGATCCTAACCTTCCCAAAAGTTGGCGTGCAATAAATTGACTTCTTGGTTCCTCAGGATGTTCAAATTTTGCTAATCGTTTAGCTAGAGAAGGTGTATCAGTTGTACCTGGGCAAATACAGTTTACTCTTATTCGATCTTCGATATAATCAATAGCCATAGCTCTCGTCATGGATAACACTGTACCTTTAGATGCAGTATACGCAGTTCTTTCCTTAACTCCTTTAAATGCAACAGATGAAGCATTATTTATTATTGTTCCTTTAGTTTTTTTCAAATAATGAATAGCATATTTTGATACTAAATAAATAAATCTATTAATCAGATGATTATTTATATTGAAGTTTGGCAAAATTTTCAAAATTTTGGCTTACTTGGAATTGAAGATTGTATTACAATTATCAATACTGATTGCGAAAGGCTTTCGAGCCTTGACAAGAATATTTTTATTTAATAAAATTCTAAATTTAGAAAGTTAATTTTAATTTATCCAGAATAATTATTCTGAATTACATGTTCTAAGCCTTCTATTATGCTCTTAGTTCCTTTTGTTTGATAAATTTCCATTAAGTCTTCAATATTAGCAGTTTTTCCCATTTTTGCAGATAAATAACCAAGAAGTATAGTGGAGATTGCCGATCTCGCTTGTTCAGGAGTAAATTCAGGCTCTTTATCTTCTAGAATACAATTAATGAAATGTGAATCTTCAATTCGAGAAGAAATTTCATAATATTTAGGATAAGGTCCATGTTCAATTTTAGGTTCATACCAAATTCCAGAGTTTTTTCTGAAATCTTCATGAGTTGAATTAATTTTAACTGGATTTTTCCAAGCATGATTTTCTAAAATTGTTCCTTTTGTTCCATATATTTCTAAACTATTAGTTGGAGGAGTAACAACACAAAAGCTAACGACTGTTTCTGCGATTACTTTATTTTTATATTTTAAAAAAATCATTGCATTATCTTCTGCTTTTTCATTAAGGCTCGTACATTGTTTTGTTAACCAGCAATAAGCAGATTCTACTTCATCATTCAATATCCAATTCATTGTAGCAAATTTATGAGCTCCCATATCCATTAAGCAACCTCCACCAGCCATAATTAGATGACCTTTCCAAGATTTAGGATCTAAAAGTGCTGGAATTTCATTAACGCCTTCATAAGAACGAACCAAAAACACATTTCCAATCAATCCGTTCTGAACTGCTTCCATTATATATTTATGAGCAGGTAAAAATCTATGGTTCTCTGCAATCATAAATTTAACACTTGCTTTTTTAGTCGCCTTAATCATTTTGTCACAACCTTCTAATGTTGTAGCCATTGGTTTTTCACAAAGAATATGTTTTCCAGCTTCAGCAGCAGTTATTACCATTTTTTCGTGAAGATAGTGCGGCATCATTAAAAGAATTGCATCAATATCGCTATTAAGAAATTTTTCATAAGTTGGGAATGCAGTTAATTTAAATTTTTTAGCGTTTATTTTCGATTTCTTCTTATCAGCGTCATAAATTGACATTAATTTAATTTTCGGGTTGCTTTTACAAGCATTACTATGAATTCTCCATGCTTCACCACATCCAACAATACCTAATTTAACAAAATCCATAATATTTTCCTTTAAAAACATTCATATTCAAAAATAAATTTAATTAAAAATTATTTCTAGTTTTATAGTATCTCTTTAAATTATCATGCCACCATCAACAGACAGGCTTATTCCAGTGCAAAATTCATTGAGAACAAGAAATAACACACCCTTCGCAATTTCTTCGGGTTTTCCTAGCCTTCCTAAAGGTTGGCGTGCAATGAATTGGCGTCTTGCTTCTTCAGGATCATCAAATTTTGCTAATCGTTTAGCCAGAGAAGAAGTATCAGTTGTACCTGGGCAAATACAATTTACTCTTATTCGATCTTCGATATAATCAATAGCCATGGCTCTCGTCATGGATAATACTGCACCTTTAGATGCGGTGTATGCAGCTCTTTCCTTGACTCCTTTTAATGCAACGGATGAAGCATTATTTACTATTGTTCCTTTAGTTTTTTTTAAATAAGGAATAGCATATTTCGATATTAAATAAATCCCACGTACATTTACAGCCATTGTTTTATCCCAATCTTCAGTAGAAATATTGTCTATTCTCCCTGGAAGTACAATACCTGCATTATTAAAAAGAATATCAATTTTTCCATATTTTTCAATTGTTTTTATTATAATTCTCTTAGCATCTTCTTCTTTCGAAACATCCCCTTGAATAAAAATAGCATCACCACCCGAACTTTTAATGGTATTCACAACTTTTAAAGAAGACTCAGATAAAGAGTTGCAACAAACTTTGGATCCTTCTTTAGCAAATAAGACAGCTGTTGCCCTTCCAATGCCCGCTCCCGCTCCAGTAATAATAGATACTTTTCCTTCCAATTTCATTATTTTCCCTCCTGTTATTAAAAATAGATTAATTATAACTCAATAATTTTTCGCGCTTCAGAAGGATCAGCTACATCACGGCCCATTTCTTTACAAATTCTCACCATTCGAGCTACTAATTCCGCATTATTTTTTGCGGGAACTTCTTTCCTTATGAAAGGATAATCTTCAGTTCCAACACGAACATTCCCACCATGTGAAATAGCTAAGGTGGCGATTTTTGTTTGTTTTTCTCCCATAACACTAATAGTATGTAAGCAATTTTCTGGCATATATTTTATCCGATGTAAATATTCATCAGCTGTAGGAGGAGACCATGTGCCGCCAGCCCAGTTAAAAAATAATGTTAAGACATGAGGACTTTCAATTAAACCTTTCTCTATTAAATAGTTCAAATTCCAATATGATCCCGTGTGCCATACTTCCCACTCAGGTTTAATGTTAAACTCTCTACATTTTATACAATATTCTTCCAATTCTTCTAGAGAGTGAATTCGATTCAAGTTCACTTGGGTAAAATGTTCATCATGATGATTCAATATAATAGAAAGCATATCTGGTCTTGCTTCAAAATCTCCTTTTCTATCAGGGATAATATCACTAGACATACCTCCTTGAATTATTACATCACATTGTTCTCTAATTTTATTTACAATTTCAACCTCTTCTCCTCTAGGAAGATGTACATGAGCTATAGCAGCACCTGCCTCATAGCATTCTACTACATCTTGGATTAATGCATCAGTAGTTTCAGCCCAATTTTTAACGTTTGGATAAATCCAAGAATTTGCAGTTGTAGCAGTTAAAATTAATTTTTCATATTCTTTCATTACTTTATCACCCAATTTTTTGTTTTTTGAATTTTTTAATTAATGCTAATGTTCTAGCTATATTTCCTTCGATTTTTTCCCAATTTTCGGATTCAATATACTCTTTCGTTATTAATTTAGAGCCAATACCAAGTGCAATGACTCCTGCATCAAACCATGCAATAATATTTTCTTCGTTTATATCAACTCCTCCAGTTGGCATTAATTTTAGCCAAGGCATTGGTGCTAATATGGCTTTAGCAAATTTTGGGCCACCTAATTCACCAGCTGGAAAAATTTTAATTATTTCACATCCCAACTCCTCTGCTTTTGATATTTCAGAAGGTGTTCCGCAACCTGGACAATAGGGAATTCTTCTTCTATTACAAAGTTTGGCGATAGATGGATTTAATAATGGACCTACTACAAAGCTGGCTCCGTTGTTAATATAAAGAGCAGCAGTATAAGGTTCAATAACCGATCCAACTCCAAAAATTAACTGTGGTTTTTCTTTTTCAAAATATTTAACAAGTTTTGTGAAAACATCATAAGCAAAATCACCTCTATTTGTAAATTCAACAATCTTCCCACCACCTTTTGCAATACTCTCAACTATTTTTCGAGCAATGTCAAAATTCTTATTATAAAATACTGGTACAAGACCTTGCTCAACAATTGTGTTATATACTTCCAAACTTGAAAATCTTGCCAAAATTAATCACATTTTTAATTAATTATCTAGAGACACGCCCAGAAGTGTCTCCTCCCATCAATTTAAGAACTTCATCAATAGACACTAAATTAAAATCTCCATATATTGTATGTTTTAAACATGACGCTGATACTGCAAAATTTAATATTTTTTGATAATCATCTTTATACTTTAGAAATCCAAAGATTATACCTGCAGCGAAGGAATCGCCTCCACCAACTCGGTCTACTATTTGAGTTATGTCATATTTTGGTCCAATATATAATCTGTCTCCATTAAAAAGACCACCTGACCAAGTATTATGACTCGCAGATATTGAACCTCGTAAAGTTATTGCTATATTTTTCAAATTTGGAAATTTTTTCATCAATTGTTCTCCTACAAATTTATATTTTTGTGCATTTATTTTCCCAGAGGATATGTCAGTTTCTGGTGTCTTAATACTAAAGACTTTATCTGCATCCTCTTCATTCCCAATTGCAAGGTCGCAGTAATTAACAAGTTCTGACATAATATCAGATGGTTTTTTTCCATATTTCCATAATTTACTTCTATAATTTAAATCACAAGAAATAAAAACTCCTTTATTTTTTGCTACTTTTACTGCTTCGAGACAAATATCTGCTAAATTTTGTGAAATTGCTGGAGTAATCCCTGTCCAATGAAACCAATTTATTTCTTCAAAAATTTTATCCCATTCAAACATACCAATTTTAGCAGTTGAAATAGATGAATTCGCTCGATCATAAATCACCTTACTTCCTCGGGTTGAGGCTCCTTTCTCAAGATAATATATACCAAGCCGATCTCCACCCCTTATAATTTTATTAGTATTAACACCATACTGACGTAAAAATTGAATACATGCATCTCCAATTTCATTTTGAGGCAATCTTGTCACATAATATACGGGGATGCCAAAATTCGCCAATGATACAGCTACATTAGCTTCTCCTCCGCCATAGATTACTTCAAATGATCTAGCTTGTATAAAACGCAAATAACTTGGAGGTGAAAGTCTAAGCATTATTTCTCCAAAAGTAACAACTTTTTCATTCACATTAATTCTCTCTTTGATGGTTTGATCTTTAAATTAATGGTTTTTTTAAATTGCTTTAATATATTTTAATGACATTTTGAAATATTAAATCCTTTTATTTAAATTTTTAATAAAAGATAAAAAAAGTAAAAATGATCGATTCTATCTTACATTAACTTAACAAAATTAACAGTATGAACGTAATAACGGTATCTTCTGATTCTTTTGCTATCCTTAAAAATTCATTTGCTTTATATTGCTTAAATCCTTTTTACAAATAAAATTTTTAAAATATTCTTAAATAGAAATATAAA
This sequence comes from Promethearchaeota archaeon, assembly GCA_019058015.1. Classification (GTDB taxonomy): domain Archaea; phylum Asgardarchaeota; class Lokiarchaeia; order Sigyniarchaeales; family SOKP01; genus 6H3-1. Next base: position 14,717 of record JAHLWH010000019.1, read on the forward strand.
ATAATGAAGGAAAACAAATACTCATTTTTGATATATTAAAAAAAAAAAAACAATAAAATAAGAAATATAAAAATTAAATTTTTCCAAAAAATTAAGAATCTAATTGCTTTTGGAGATCAATATAAATCGGAATTTCTTTCCCTTTCTCTTCTACAACTACCTTTAATAATCCATCCTCAATGGCTGTACTAATTGGAACAATAGGGGCTTTTTTCTTTTCAGATTTCGTTCCCTTTGCGAGCATTCCCTTATTAGCTAAACAGGTATGCTCTTCATCATAAAGGTAACATTTTGAACAACAGAATCCAACAGGCATATGTCCTACTATTGAACATTTATCGTAATTATCACAATTACAATTATTACACATTTTTTTTACTCCTCTTTTACTTATGATGAATTTCTCTTATTTTTTCTGTTCCTTTAGTACGTATTTCCCTGCTCAAGATAAATTGTTTAAGACTCGAAAATGTCTAGAAATTGATCTACTGTTTTCTCGATTCCTCTTGAACATTTCGAAGGAAGTGTTGCATCGTAACAAACGCATAAGTTGCAACAAAATCCATAAGGTTGGTAACCGACTACGGAACATTTTTCTTGATTTTCACAATAACAATTATTACACATTTTTACATCATTTTTAAAATTTTTTTTGTTGTGATATTAAAATCAAAATTTTTCACTAATGATATATTACGATAAATGAGTATTTAAATATGATCATTTTTTGCAATTTCTTTAAATAAGAATTTCATTCTCCTACTTTTTGTCACTTCTTATTATTGTCTAAGATCAAAATAAAATATTTCGAATTTATATCTAAATTTAATATTCTGGATCACAAACTTTTAAGAATTCTGATTAATAAATTAATCATTTCTTGTTAAATTAAGATATCTTCATAATAAAATGATCGAAATAGATCAAATATTAAACATGAATTAAAAGAATTCATAATAAAAATGGAAAATGGCTGTAAGATAATATAAAATTTAATGAAAAAATTATAAGGAAATTTAATAAGAGAGAAATGAATACGCAATAAATTGAATATTAATTTTACAATTCCCTCTATCGATTATCAAATTTAAAATTTCTCCTTAATTTAATAGTCTTTAATGAAGTGATTGTGTGAAAAGTAGAAAATAAATATCAATTAATATGAAAAAAAAGTTAAAAAATCGAATTTTTAATTAAGTTTTTTTAACAGCCAAGCCATATTTTTCCCTAAATTCTCAAAAGTTTTTTTACCTTCTTTATCATCCTCTACTTCACCTGGTTCTAATCCGAAACCCATGTTCCAATAGCTTGAACCTGGCACTATCATTTGGTTTATTAAAAAGAAGTAGTTAATTGCGCTCATAACCTGAGTTGCTCCGGCTCTTCTTACGGCAATAACAGCTGCACCCACTTTTCTTTTAAGCATATCACCATTTACCTTAGCTACTAGCCCTGCTCTGTCAATTAAAGCTTTTATTGGAGCTGTTACATTACTGAAAAATGTTGGAGACCCCATAATAATTCCATCTGCATCAAGCATCTTAGCAATATATTCGTTCATTTTATCGTCCTCAATACTACACCTTTTATTTTGATTTTCATCGCAAAGATAACACTCCCTACATTGGCTCAATTTCTCCATACCAATCCAAATTAACTCACACTTAATTTGTTCTTGCTCGAGCTCGTTCATCACCATTCGAAGGCAGTGATAAGTGTTTCCCTTTTCTCGAGGGCTTCCATTAAACAATACAACCTTTATTGCCTTTTCCATATAATCACCTTTTTCAATTACTTTATTCTATCATAGATAATTAAATTATATTTCGGTTTAAATTTCAAAACAAATTTATTAATGCGAATAATATAAATAATAATACAGCCATTTACCTTCTTGAAGAAATATGACCGATATCTAATTTTCTGTATCTGAGGAATTATTAAAAAGGATGAAAAAATATCCCGAAATTAAATGGGATACTATTGTGCAGGCTGCTGTAAAATATTATCTCGAAAAATTAGAAATTGCGGATAATAATAAAGAAATTGAATCGATGACAAAATTATCATGAGTCATCTGAATCATCTTAGAACGCATCAATTGAAAAAAAATTAATAATTATACTACTAAATTTTTTTTATATTTTTTTAAAATTTTTACGATTTCTAATTCCGCTTCGGAGATTCTATATTTTAAAGCAATATTTCTTTTTTTAAGTTCATCGATTATTTGCCATATTGATATACCCGCTATTTCCGCTGCTTTTCCCAAAGAAATTTTTTCATCTATATAATCTTTAAGAGCATATTCAAGTTTTTCTTGAGCAATACTTTTCCATAATAATCGTCTTATCAATGAAGATTGCTCTTCTTTAAATAAATTTCGTAAATCATCAATTTCTTTTTTCAAATCATCAGGTATTACAATTGATATTTTATCTCCCATATTTTTCACCTTTTTCAATATATTCTTGAAGAATATCTGCTGATACCCAACTATCTTCAGCATAATTTTTTATATTTGATTTATATTCGAATAAATCAAACTTTTTTGAAATTAATAATTCGAACATCGTCGCAATAGTAGTTTGGAAGTTAATTCTTAATATTTGCGCAACATTTCGAGCTTTCTTGTCATCAATAATTAGAAGTCTATTCTGTTGTTTTGCTAATTCAAGCGCTTCTGTTTCACCTTTACCTAAATGTGGATATTGTGATTTTTCAAAATCCTTTAAATTTATCACAATTATTTTTTCCTCATTAATATATTTTTCAATAATATAAGATTCTGAGTAATTATTTTCTTTACCTTCAATAACCAATTCATTATAAACAGCCTTAGGAATTAAAATCTCATTAAAATGATCGATTACATAACCAATTTTGCCTAATTTTGTTAAATGAATTAATGGACTTGAATTTGAAATTACCATATTATATTATATGAAATTATCATATAAAAATATGATTATATAAGAAATCCTCCCCCATATAATTTTATTTATATTTTATAAAGATATTATGGAAAAAAAAAGATATCCCAATTCTTTCTAATACAGTTAGATTAGCCAAATATTAGATAATTTCTCAAAAAACGGGGTTTTAATCCTTTTTATTGATTTTTTTGTTTTTTTAAATATTGCACAGTTCGAAAAAGATGTAATTCAAAAAGCATCTCATCATCAGGAAATTCCATTCTTACTTCTCGAATTATTTTTTCTTTTTCTTCCTCTGATAAATTTAATTCCTTTAACAAAATTTCTATATCATATAACATTTTTATCCCTCTATAATTCTGGTGGAGCAAGAATTTCAATAGATCTATAACCTTCTTTTAAATTAATTAAATTGACTCCAATTCGAGTTTTTCTCTTTACAATATGTTTAAAATTCCAACTGATTAAAATGTCTATGGAATAAACTGTTGTCAAAGCTATATGTATAGCATCATTTTCATATTTTTTTGGAATAATCCCTTCTTTAATGTAAATTTCTGTTAATTCCTTTACTTCTGGTGTAAATTTAATTTTTGTTCCATTTTTCAGAAGGTATTTCAATTTATTTTTTAATTCTTGATTTGTAATACCATTAATTTCATCAAGATTTATATCAGAAAAGAAAAGTTCATAATTTTTTATGAAATTCCAAAAGTTTTCTGTTTGTTTTTGACGATTCAAATTTCTCTTATCATATAATGCACTATATACCGATGTATCAAGATATATTTTTAATTTCTTCATTTATCTTCTTTTTTTTTTGATAAAAATCTTTAATTTATCTTAATATCTGTTCTCTAACAATGTTAATATTATTTAAATATTAATATTTAACTTGGCCATTGTACTATTATATAATTCCTTCTTTTTATGATATTAAAATTAATCATCATGAATTAAGTTGAATAAATATAATATAAATTGACTAACCATGAAAAAAAGCAATAAAGAATTTGATTTTGTTAAGGGAATATTAACAGATATAGATGGAACACTTTATTTTAAAGGAGTTCCAATTCCAGGAGCAATAGAAACTGTTTCTAGACTTCGTGATGTTGGTATTAAACTTATTTTTTTAACGAATACAGACAGTAAATCACCACGAACAGTAATAAGAACCCTTCAGGAATATGGGTTTAATATTAAAGATGAAGAAGTTTTTACGCCCATTATTGCCTTAAAAGAATTTTTATCAAATTATCCCAATAAAAAATCTTATTTGGTGACTACCAAAGAGGTTAAAATGGAATTTCATGGTATTGCTCAGGTTAAAGGCTCTGAAAAAGCTGATTTTGTTATCATAAGCGACTTTCATGATGATTGGAACGTTAATCGCCTCAATAAAGCATTTAAATATATATTAAAGGGTGCAAAACTTCTGGGAACGCAGGGAAATCGATATTATCTTGATCGTAATGGTGAGCCAGTTATTGATACAGGTTCTTTCGTACAAATGCTAGCTAGTGCAGCTAATGTAACTCCAAGGATATTTGGGAAACCCTCAGCAGATTATTTCAGTAATTCTTTAAAAAAAATTAATCTTACTGCAAATGAAACTATTGTCATTGGTGATGACCTTGAATCTGATATCCAAGGAGCAAACAACGCCGGTATTAAAGGTGTGTTAGTAAAAACTGGGAAAGGACAATTTATAAAACCTTCAGAAATGTTAATAAAACCTTATAAGATCATTAATTCCTTTAGTTCTATTTTTGAATTTTTTTAAAATTTATATATCACTCTTCTTATCAGATTATATTATATATTCTTGATTGAAAAATCGAATTCTAAAATCTTAATTTTCCTTCTTTTATTTTTTGATATGCAGAATTGTCGAGCGGCATATATTGTTTCTTATTTGAATTCCAGAAAAAAAGTGGATCTTTAATTATTTTAATATTATATGCTTCTTTTCGGAGATCTGTTTTTTTTATTTTTTCTGGTCCAGTAGTCTCAAGTTCATCACATAACCTAAAAAACCTGGGGATAGAATAACCAGGTAATACTTCGACAATAAATCGAGAAAAATCATCAATTTCAAATTTAATTGACGGATTTAATTTGATAGCTGCCATGCCCGCCTTCCCTTCTGTATTGGGAATTACAACACCATAAACAGCAGACATATATATTGCTTTATAGGAATTTAAAATTGCTTCAACCTCTAAAGTGGAAATATTTTCCCCTTTCCATCGAAATGTATCTCCAAATCTATCAGCGAAAGACACCCAGAGATCTTCATGGAGCTTTAACATATCACTTGTATTGAAATACTTGTCATTATTTTTAAAAACGTCACATAATATTTTCTTTTGAGTTTTTTCTTTATCTTTATATCCCGTAAAAAAGGTTTTTTTGTCTATCTTAATCAAAGCCATTCCAATGTCTTCAGGTTTGCATTTTAAACAAAAACCCCTTTCATTTTTATAGAGTTCACCTGTTTCTGGGTCAACTTTCGCTAATTCAAGCCCTCCTTGATTATTTCGTCCAATCATTCCTGGGATTTCCTCAACATTATATAATGATCGATGACCCTCAGTTAAACCATAGAATTCATAAATATGTTCAATTTGGAAACGAGACTGAAATTGTTCCCAAATTTCCTTTCGAAATCCTAGTCCCAGCATTTTTTTAAGTGTTTTTCTCTGCTTTTGAATCATTTCATATTCAGATGGAGGTTGATTGAGAAGGTATCGAGGCATTTCTCCTACATATGTTGTAAAAGTCACTTGATATTTTTGAATATCTTTCCAGAATTCAGATGCAGAAAATCGTTTTCTTAATGCCGTTGCTGCACCTGCAAGAATTGCTGTCATCCAAGCGATTCCTATTGGAACATTGTGATATAAAGGCATTGCAATATAGACGATGTCATGAGAATCTACTTGAGCCAAAGCGAAGCCTAATATATACCCTTGAGTATATAACTTGAAACCTTGCATAATTACTGCTTTAGGTAATCCTGTTGTGCCTGAGGTAAACATATAATATACAGTTTCTCGAACAATTGAGTTAAAGGTAGTATTAGGATTATTTTTAGAAATTGATTCAAGTTCTTTTGGCAACTCTATAAAATCATGTTTAATATTTTGAGCATTATTAACAACAAAAATTTGGTTATTCTTATAAGGAAGCTTATCGACTATCTCATTAAATGACGATAAGCTATCTCCATCAATAATAATCCACTTTGGTTCAACAATATTAAATGCATGAGTTAAGGCTTGCTTTTTTTGATTAACATTGATTAATGCACTAATTCCTTGAATTTTATTTATCCCAGTTGCAAAGAATAGATATTCAGGAGTATTTTCCAACATAATTGCGACGGTATCGTAGTGTTTTAACCCTAAATTTAGAAAATAATTAGCGATTCTATTGCTCTCCTTATTAAAATCTTGCCAAGTCCAAGAATTATCCTGAAAATATAAGGCTATATCTTTCGGTTTCTCCTTCGCTAATTGTTCAATGCGGATACCAATACTGTGTTTTGGATTTTGATGAACTTGTGTCATTTTTTTCGTAAATCGATTTAAAAATTCCACTTCTCTAAGAGTCATTGTTTTTACCATAGAATTTCCTCTTAATCACTTAATTTTTTAAAAATTTTTGAGATGAGTATAATTTAATTAGATTTAATTAATTAAACTTTTTTTTTACAAAATAGGAAAAAAAATAGAATTTGGGTTATTTATGCTTTAAGTCTTCTAGGATTCTTAAAGAGGTCGAGTTCTTCTTTATCTGGGCTGAATTTATAATCAGATTTAGGGTCATCAAATTTTTTAAAAAGTTCTTTTACTGTTTTTTCAGCAACCTCTAAAAATTTGCAAGCACATGCAAATAAAGTGAGAATTTTAGTGAAAGTTTTATTTTTGCTTAATTCTTCATCAAGAATTTCAATCTCCCATTTCCCGCCGAGATTAAGCTTTTTTCCATCAATGTCAGCGATCTTTCTTTCTTTTTCAGTGACTTCGAAATCAAGACCCAACCCAACTTTCCCTTTAATTTCAAAAACTCTTAATGACTCATTATCTTTCTCTGGAAGTAACGGGAAAGCAAATTTCCATCCTTTTAATCTTCTGGATCTTATAATTCTATATAAATTTTTATTCTGAGGTAAATTAACAATTAAAATAACGCCTGGATCACCTTTTATGTGATATGATTGGATCAAGGATTCTGTTGTACTGATTTCAATTCCGCCTGTAAAATTTCCACCTTTATCATCTTTAATAGGGGTAAATGTTCTTATCTTTAAATCACGGTCTGCTAAATTTTTTTCTTTCCAAGACTTCTCATTATATGCAATTACTTGTCTTTTATCTGTATCTCCATCAATAGTAATATCTCCTTCGATTTCAAATCTTTTTGTAAAATATCTAGATTTAGCCGAATATTTTATACTTTTATGGAGTCCTAACTCGCTCATATGAGCAGAAGTTCTCCAAAAGTCGACTTCAATACGCTTGTAAACCTTATCTGAAGTTTTTTTGGTTTCAACCTTTTTTTCTTTTTTCTCTTTCTTTCTTTCTTTCTTGGTTTCTTTTTCTTTTTTCTTCTTAGCCATAGAATTTCAACTTATAAATTTTTAATTTAAAAAATTTACTAAGGATATTATAAAAAATTAATCTATTAAATCCTTTATTTTATTTAAAAGAATAATAAATCAATTTATAAAATATTTTCCAAGATTTTTAATCTTAAAAAAAGTTTTTATTAAATGGAAAGGATGTCGCAACTAAACTTTATGGATATTTATAAATTTTTACCAAAAACTAATTGTAAGGAATGTGATTTGCCTACATGTATGGCATTTGCCTTAGCATTGGTTAAGGGTGAGAAACAGCCAAAAGATTGTCCTCCACTTCTCGAACCTAAGTATAAACAAAGTTTAGATAAATTAAATGAGTTATTTGAAGGGGTAGGAGTGGGGGGAAAAGACTTACATATTGATATTGATAATGAAAAATGTGATGGGTGCGGCGTATGTGTGATTGTTTGTCCTGTTAATGCTCGATATTGTCCTAATTCTTTAAGTGGAAAATTACCAGATTTCCCTCCCAATGAATATCAATTATTTCAAATAAAAAACGGAAAATCAGAACTTTTAAATTTGGAATATTGTAGAAGATTAGAAGCAGAAGGACGAGAGCGTGAATGCCGAGTATGTGAAGTATATTGTCCACGGGATTCAATAGAAATTAAGTATTATACAGCCAAATAACATCTTCAAATTAAATAATAATTATAACTTAAATTAATGGAATGATATAAATGACTCAAAGTACAAAAAATCAAGAAAGAATCCAGAGATTTGTGTGTCCTGGATGTTCATTATATTGCGACGATAATCAAGTCATATATTCCGAAAATAATGAAATTATCGAGACTTATGGTTTATGCTTAAAGGGTTATAAAAAATTAAATGAAATTAATTCAAAAAATCGCATCAAAAAACCCTTAATTCGCAAGAATGGTGAGTTAAAAGAAGTATCATTAGATAAGGCACTAAATAAAGTTAAAGAAATTATTAACTCTTCCCAAAAATCCCTCCTATATGGTTTTGTTAATACAACTTGTGAAGCACAAATAAATGGAATATGGCTTGCCAAGAAAATAAATGGATTCATTGAGTCTAATGCATCAATTTGTCATGGTCAAACTTATTCGAATGCTATCGAGAGTGGATTCCATTCTACTACATTAAATGAATGTATTAATAAAGCTGACGTATTTATATTTTGGGGTTCTAACGCTGCAGAGTCCAACCCGAAATTTTTAACAAAAACAATTTTTTCAAGAGGTAAATTTAGAATAACGGGAAGAGAAATAAAAACATTAATTTTAGTTGATCCTCGAAAAACCGCGACTTATGGAGTTGCTGGAGTTCGGGATTTGTATATTCCTTTAAAACCTGGCAAAGATTTGGAGCTAATTCAATTTTTAAAAGATATGATTTTAAAGGAAAAATCCGAAGTACCAGCTGATGGTTTTGTTGGTGTTGATAAACAGGATTTAAATCGTCTCATCCTAAATTTGAAAGGTTCAGAAAATGGTGTAATCCTTTTTGGACAAGGAGTAATTAATTCCAATCCTAATGGAAATGTTATAAAGGCTTTAATTGAATTGGTGGATTTGATTAATGAAACTTCTAAGAGAAGTCGTTTTTCAATTATTCCTATGACCGGGCATAATATGAATGGTTTTATCCAAGTTTCTTTATCTTTATTGGGAAAAATGGACCAAATAGAATTTTCTGATAACCAACTTATCGAATCAAATAAAGACTTAATTTCTAAAATAAAGGATGACGAATTTGACATGTCCATTATCGTTGCTTCGGATCCAATATCTAATTTACCGATAACCCTAAGCTCCAAATTAGCAAAAAAACCCATAATTGCAATTGATTGCTTTATTACCCCTACAACAAAATTAGCTGATGTTATATTGCCCGTGGCAATTACAGGAATAGAAACTGATGGACTTGTGTATAGAATGGATAATATTCCTATGAATTTGCAAAAAATAATCGATCCACCAGCTAATCTGCCTTCTGATGAGCAGATTTTGCTGAAAATAATACAAAAAATGGAGGAAAAAAGATGAAATTACTGTTAAGTACAATACGCGAGTTAAAATATGATCAAAAAATCCTTATTAATGAATTATCTGAGAAAGAGCTCAAAGATAATGTAGCTATCTGCTTAATTCATCCAGAAACATACAATAAAATTGTGTCAAAATCTGGAGTAAATTTAAAATTAACAACCAGTTATGGTTCAGTTGTTTTAAAGCCAGTTTGGGATGAATCTATTCCCTTAGAAATGATTTACATAAATAAATCAATTTGGGCTAATCAAATCACCGGGGATTTTAAGCAAAAAATTCTTTTTAAAAATTTAGAGGTTGAAATTGAGCCAACGGAAGAGGATGTTCCAGAAATCTCTAATCTATTAGAAAAACTGAAAAATTTCTAAGAGAGGAATTAAAATAATGTCCAATTTAATTATAAAAAATGGGATTGTTTTTGATCCGATAAATAATATTTCTGGTGAAAAGAAGGATTTATTAATTGAAGCAGGAAAAATTGTTGATAAATTCAAACACACTAATCCAAAAGATGCAAAATCTATAGATGCCAGTGGTAAAACAGTCATCCCAGGCGCAATAGATATTCACACGCATATTGCCTCACAACAAACTAATAATATCCGATTATTGGGCTCAAAAAATAAAGAAGTTCTACAATTTTGGAATGGGCTTACACTGGATTACTTAACAAAAGAATATGTTCAAAAGGGGTATACTTTTATTGTTGAGGCAAATGTATTCCCATCCTTAGCCAAACAAACTATTTTTAATTTTGGTCAAATTCCAATTTTAGATAAAGCAATGCTGATTAATGCCAGCAATTTATGGTCTCTTGAATTGGAATATCAGAAGGGAGATATTGAAAAATTGTCAATATTTATCTCTGACTTCTTGGATTTAATCAAAGGTTTTGGAATAAAGATATATAATCCTTTTGAAGCAGAAGAATGGGATTTTAAAGAAATCAGAGATGATATAACGACAAATGGTCGACTTTATAATTTTAATGCACTGGACGTTTTCAGAAATATGACTAAAACAATTGAGCAAATTGGATTACCCCATTCCATCCATGCTCATATTGACGGATATGAATCAAAGATCGGGGAGTTAAATGCCATAAAAGTATTAGAGGATATTAAAACTCAAGGACTCACACCAAATCAATCAAGTCAAACAAAAATTAAACGTTCTCAAATATTCCATTTAGCTCATGCATCTGCTTATTCTTTTAACGACGATACTAAATTGATTAATTTTTTCAATTCAAATGACAATTTTGACCTTGATTTAGGTTTTATAAGTTTCAATCCTATAAATCCCCTAATTACATCGGATAGAAGGTTAATTAATAAATATTTGGATAAGAAAAAAGCTCCTAAGAAGTACCCCATAATTAAAGGTGCAATTGAATCTGAAGGGGATCATTTTGAAACTTTCAGGACACTAAAAAAAGATAATTCGGAGTATTGCATGCTCTGGTCAAATGCTTTAAATTTAGCTTTAAGGATAAAAGATAAATGGAAACTTCAATTTTCAATAAATTTTCCCAATTATGCCCATTTAACTGACATTCCAGAAATTATCTCATGGTTATTGAATAAAAATTCTAGGACCACTTTTATGGAAAATATGAATAATGAATTTAAACAAGACAATCCAATCTTTAATATAGAAGATACTTTTTCCATTAATGATTTAATAATCATAACACGAGCAAGTCCAGCTAAATCTTTGGGCTTGGGAGATATAAAAGGAAATTTGGGTATTGGAGCCGATGCAGATATTAATATTTTAAATATAAATCTTCAAGAAAAAGACTCAGCTTCTCAAATAGATGAGATTAAGAAAGCTTTTTCTGATATAGATACCGTGATTAAGAATGGAATTATTGTAAAACAGGGTGAAAAGATAAATCTAAATCATAAAGGTTCACTTTATTGGTCAAAAGGCACAGTTAATACCCAAAATTATGAAAAAATTATGGATAAAAAAAAGGAATTTTATAAAAAATATAGCTCAATCTTCTATGAATCATTGAAACCAAATACTGATAAAATTAAGTTAATTAAAATATAAAATTGTTTAATTTTTGATAAACTCACTCAAAAAGAAAAGATAGCATCTGTTCTACATCTTGAGGGGATAAATAAGCATATAATTCTTTATTTATTTCAAGATTATGCACAATTTTTTTATTTGGAAAAAATTTGCTAAAACAAATACAGCAGGGTATTCCAACTATTATTTTTTCATCAAAATTTTTTGATTGCTTCATTAGATTTAACAATTTTTTCTTAAGATTTATCGAATCGAGATCTTTTTTAAAATAAAAATCCAATAAATGACTTTTCTGAATTTTATTTTTACAAATCGGACATTTTGAATAGAATTCTAAAAATTCATTAAGTGTTTTTTTTTCATTATCAGTAAGTTTTCGGTTCATCTTAATCAAAAAAAAGTTAATGGTGGTGAATAGCATTTTCTATAATATAGATTCCTCGTTTTTTGAGTTCTTTTATCATTTTAGTAATATTTAGATCTGGACAACCTTCAGGTGGAAATACACCGGGAGTCATTATCTCTTTCTCAACGATCATCTGGCTTGCTATAGAAGCGGGTGTCGAGGTTAATTTTGCTACAGCCCCTACAGTTGCATAAGACAATCTGATATTCTTCTGTTGTTTTTGGCCTATTATTTCACTACTGAAAGCAGAAATTATTTCTCTTTTCTCAATCTCACCAGTTAGAAGAGGTAAAATCTTTAGAAAGAATTTACAGATCAGCTTCATAATTAAAATATTTTTAATAGGAATGAGCTTATCCATGGTTCGTGTTAATTGCACATTCGACTCAGGGAGTATTCCACCTTTACATACAGCCTCATTTGTATTGATAAAACGCGGAATAGTTACTGGTTCGGGGTGTCCAACAAAATAAAGCGGAATTAACCCGCAAGGATCTGGGAATTTAATAACTTCGCGTTCTGATAAAGCTTTTACTTTTAACCATTCTCCATCTCTATAAATAGGAATTTTTCCCATAGCGATATGAGCCCAGTGCATCATTTGTCCAAGACCAATTGTTTCCCCAGTATCTTCAAACCATAAAACACGCACTGAACTTACCTTATCCAGCTTCTCTGCACCCATTTTTGCCATTATATTCGTTAAACCAGGCGATGCACCGAAATTTATGAGATAGGTTAATCCTTCCCGCTCCACACTTTTATTCATATTTAGAAGTGTCAATGTCACATCATGGTCATCGCATATATCAGCGTAGTTTATCCCTGCTTGGAGAGCGGCTCTGGGGATCCAATCACCAAACTCAAAGTATGGCCCAATATTATTGATAACTAGTTTATAATTTTTAAGAACCTCTATCAAAGTATCAAAATGCCGAATGTCTAGTCTCTGAAAGGAAGCTCTTTTCCCTAATCGCTTTGCAAGTTGTTCTCCTTCAATTTCCCTTAAGTCAGCTATTGTAACATCAAAACCGCTTCTAACGAGATCATCTGCAATAAATCTACCAATCTCTCCGCAACCACCCAAAATTATAATATTCATTTAATTACCTCCATTCAGCATTAAAACAAGGTTATTAAAAAATATTTTGATTATGAATTTCAAAATTATAAAAGAGAATGAAAGTAAAGGCTCTTATAATTTAACTTGAGAAAGTATTAAATTAATGAGATAATGATAAAAAGAGAATATAAAGAAAACTACCTCGCTACATATAATCTTCCTTTAGTTTTTGCACTTGTTGCATGATCTCCACTATATTCAATAAACTTACCTGAGATCTTTTCACCGTCTGGCAATTCGATTTCTGAAACTTCTCCAATTTTTTTAAAGGATGGCATTATCCTGCCGATTTTTCCTTTCACTACGACGAATCCACGCGCTTGATCGGCAGCAACTCGAGCTTCCGCATTACCTTCACAAATAATTATACCTCCGTGATTATGAAGGCCGAAAAACTGACCTGCAGAACCACAGATTAATTTTGGGAACCTTTTTTTTGGAGTAGAACCTCGAGCCCAAATCATTGATTCATATCCAACACTTCCTTTAACTTTTATCACTCCATTTGTCATACCTTCCCAATTCCCTCTATATGCAGCACCTACATAATTCCCCGCATTCCCTGTAATTTCTAATTCGCCTCCTTCCATCATTGCTCCTGCCCAATCCGCAGCATTACCATTCACTACAATTTTTCCTCCATTCATTGTATTTCCTACGTGCATTCCCACATCTCCATTAATTGTAATTGCCCCACCGGACATTTTTTCCCCGATTCTTTTTACTTTTGACAAATTTCCATTTATCACAATTTCAATATCATCTAAATTATTACCAGCCGTGCCTTTAATATCAAAATAATCTTTAAGTGAAAGTTTTTCATTACCATGAAATATTATTAGATTCGCTATGTCTTTTTGTGTTTTACCTTTGAAGTTATCAGGGGTTATGGATTCTGCTTCAAGAGAAAAAGTGGGTTCCTTCTTTAAAGTTAATTCAATCTTTCCCATTCTTCTACTCACCTTTTAACTCCTTTACTTTTTCAATTAATTTTTCTATAATCTCATAATCTGCCATACAATCTTCGGGAGCATTTTTCACTTTTCTCAATCTAATTGGCACTTTATCCATACGATATGCCGTTCCTTCACATTCAATCCCGGCAATTGCTGGAGGGAGAATTATATCTGCCATTTCAGAAGTCGGCGTTTTATGGGGCTCAACGGATATTAAAGGTTTTTTTAGCATATTGATTACAGCATCTTTTGGAAAATTTGAAGCGGGGTCTGAGGCCACAATCAAGGTAACATCAAAATCGTTTCTTTTTAATATATCTACTGCTGAAAACTCACCTGGATTATAGCGGGGATAATCTCTTGAAAAATCTATGGAATATGGGTAACCAGTTGTCCATGTAAATACAATATTTGCTCCTGAAACATTATAATGACCTCTCATTGGAGTTAAATTAAATTTAGTATGCTCATTCAATTCCCTGATAAGACTTATTCCTGCATCTACATTTCTATGCTTGCCTTTTGACATAGTTAAGCCAAGACCAAAAAATAATACACCGAACTTACAAGATTTAAGGATTTCAACAAGCTCTTTAATTTGCTTGATAGGAACTCCTGCTACTTCTTTAACATCTAATTCTACACCACGACACATAGCTCTAATAGCATTAAACAATTCATAATCTTCGCCAGGATTTAATCTAATATGCATATCTGCCATTTGGGCGGTATGAGTTGTTCTAGGATCTACAACAATTATTGTTCGGTCAAGATGGCCATCTACTCTGAAATAACCGCGAATAAAATCACTATATCGACTCATATGCCTTGGATGAGCATGAACTGGATTGGAGCCCCAAAATAAAACTAAATCTGCCCGATTTTTATATTCACCCAAAGTACTTGTTGGGCAACCAACATCTTGAATAGCGAGAAGTGAAGGTCCGTGACAAACAGATGCGGTATTATCAAGAACTCCACCACAAATTTCCATTAATTCAACAGCCTTTCGCTGCGCATCACATTCGGTTGAACTCCATCCATATGATAATGGTCTCTTTGCATTTGCTAATAGCTCAGCGGCTTTATTTAATGCTTCATCCCAAGTAACTTTCTCTAATTTGTCATTATTTCTCATCATAGGTTTTGTATATCTGTGCTCTGACACATTCGATGAGAAAAATTTTGCAGTTCCTATAGCACAAGCATTATCTACTTCAATAATCTTATTATCTTCTAAAATAATTTTTAAATCATCACAAAGCGTCCCACAGAAAGGACAAACTACATCTTCAAAATTTTTAAATTTTTTCATTTACTTTGCCTCTTTCTATTTATAACTTTTAATTATTTCTAATGCTGTAAGAATCCTTCCACTTTTTACTACTTCAACCTCTGCTTCCGTTCCTTTGTATGAGGGCATACCGGTGCCATATGTTTCGGAATTAATAACAGCATTTGCCCAAGGACCCATTGGAATAAAGATAATGCCAGGATGGGGTCCTTGTTCTGAAATTTGAGAATATACAACCACTTCCCCAAATTTTGTAGTGACCTTGACAGGTGTTCCAATCATACAATCCAATTTTGCAAAATCGTCTTTATCAAATTCACAAATTGCACAAGCTTTTATATTTTCCCTTCCTAGCTTTTGACCTTCAAGGGCAACTCCCTGGTCTATGGTTCGACCGGTGGTTAGAAAAAACTTCATTTTATTCCTTTCCACCCCCTTCTCATTATTTTCAATCGTTCAACCATATCTGGCCAAAACGGCTCGTTATAATCACCAGAATATTTTACTTCAGTAATTTCAAGCTTTATTGCACCTGTTGGACAAGCATTATCACAAGTTCCACAATATATGCATTTTTTATCATCAAGCTCAATCTTAGGAGATTTTTCCCAACCAGGTGTTTCTTTTTGTTTTTCTGGAAGCGTTATAGCTCCCGTGGGGCAAACATCAACGCAAGTAGAACAACCACCTGCACATTCTTCTATAACAATACTGATCTTCCCTTCAACATACTGTTTAGCTTGACGGCCAATTTTTTCACAATCTTTTAATTCAAATTCTAATTTAGGTAGTGCTTTCTTTTGAACTAATGGTAAATCAATAGATTCTACTTTCTCATCATTATAATAAATTGAGAGCGCAAAGAATGGGCACATATAGACACAAACTCCACAAAAACTGCATTTATTCGGGTCATATATGTTTGGAACAAGATCTTCAGTAGATAACTTTATTGTTGCACCTATTGGTCCTCTAGATACAGCTTCCATAGGACAGACTTTGGAACATACTCCGCAACCCACACATTTTGTTTTATCCAAATCAAGCTGAGTACTTTCAATCAAATATTTTACTCGAACACTTTCCATTTCTTTTGTTATTGTCCTTGATATTTTTGGAAATGACATCTTTATTTCTCAACTTCTAATTATTAATAATCTTTTTAATTTCTTTAATTAAAATTATTTGATTTCTAACATTTGAACTATTTTTATATTAATTGCCTTTTGCGGGCAAATTTCAACACAAACTCCACAACCGGTACAATTTATAGTTCTATTCTCCTCATATATTTCATTTGCATAGCCATTTTTAACTAAAATAACTGCGTTTTTATCATTTAAATAACCTTTTTCTTTTAATTGATCAAAATTTACAGGACATGAAACCACGCAATCGTTGCATCCTGTGCACAAAACCTTATTTACTTCAATTCTATAAACTTTCATTATCTATTCCTCCATTCTTAATGGATTTGGTCCAATTTCTTTTAATTCTTTAACAAATTCCTTTACAATTTCTGTTAATTCTGCACCTTCGCTTGCAGAAACTTGTGTGTATTTGACCCTTTTTGGATTAACTCCAAATTGTTCAAGCATTTTTATAAATAATGGCATCTTTCGAAATGTTTTAAGATTCCCTTCTACATAATGACAATCACCGACATGACAATGACTTACAAGAACACCATCCGCACCATTTTTTAATGCTTGAATTACCATTAGTGGTTCCATCCGCCCCCCACACATAACTCTTAAAATTCTTAAATTTGCAGGTCTTTGCATACGGCTCGTACCTGCTTGGTCTGCACCAGCATATGTACACCAATTACAGCAAATTCCTAAAATATAAGGGTCAAAATCTTCTTTCACTTTAGCCATTTTATTTACTCCCATTTTCTGTTTTTGCTAGTGGTGGAATGGCTGTATTGATCATAGCAAAAATTTGATCATCTGAAAAGTGATTCTGGACAATAGCATCTGATGGACAAGCCGCAGCGCATGTTCCGCAGCCTTTACAAAGAGCTTTATTGATAACTGCAATATTTTTAAATACATCAAAACTTATTGCATTAAATGGACATAAGCTTTGACATGATTTACATCCGCTACATTTATACTCCAGAACTACAGAATAATATGGTTCGATTGCAAATTCTCCCATTGCCATTAACGAAGCGGCACCAGAAGCTGCTCCTTTAGCTTGTGCTACAGCATCAGGTATATCCTTGGGTCCTTGAGCTACACCTGCAACAAATATACCATCTGTTAATGTGTCAACTGGACGAAGTTTCGGATGTGCTTCCATGAAGAACCCATCTGCAGAGCGTTGAATTGTCAATATTGAAGCAATCTGATCTGCATCATATCGGGCTACTAAACCGCATGATAAAACCAACATATCCAACTTAATTTCTATCTGCTTTTGAAGTAAAGTATCTTCAGCACGAACTATAATGCTGTGATCTTCATCCTCATAAACTTCACCTATTCTGCCGCGAATATATTTTATTCCGAAATTTCTTCCAGCGGATTCATAAAATTCTTCATACCCCTTGCCAAACGCACGAATGTCCATATAAAAAATATAAATAGATGCTTCTGGATGCTTTTCTTTGTACTGTCTTGCTTGTTTGGTTGCATACATACAACAAACACGGGAACAGTAATTATTTCCACCAGGGCGGAAGTTTCTACTCCCTACACATTGTAAAAACCCTATACTATGAGGTGGTTCTAAATCTGAAGGCCTTGCTGGTTTCCCTTCAAGAGGCCCAAACGAACTCAATAACCTTTCCATCTCTAACCCATTAATAACATTCGGATATTTACCGTATCCATACTGTTTTAATTCGGTAGGATCATATAAATCCCAACCGGTTGCAACAATTATTGTTCCTACTTTAATCTCGACATATTCAAGTTTATCATCAAACCTTATGGCATCCGGCTCACAAACTTCCGGAGTTGCACAAATACCGCATTTTATACATTTTGTCATATCAATTGTAAATTCTCCTGGAACTGCTTGCGGGAATGGAATATAAATAGCCTTTCTTATTCCCAATCCCACCTCAAATTCATTAGCACATATAACAGGACATTCTATAGCGCATAAACCGCAACCCGTACATGCTTCTTGATCAACATAATGAGGTTTTTTCTTAATGGTTACATCAAAATTTCCTACATATCCATCTACCTTCTCAACTTCGGAATATGTCATAAGATGGATTTTTTCTTCCCTGCCAACATCAACCATTCTTGGAGTTAAAATACATGCACTACAATCCATTGTCGGAAAGGTTTTATCTAATTGAGCCATATGCCCCCCTATAGTTGCCGTCCTTTCCACCAAATAAACATCATATCCTTCTTTAGCTAAATCAATAGAAGCATTCATCCCAGCAATTCCAGCACCAATCACTAAACAAGCAGGCTCTACTTTTACTCGCTCAACTTCTAACGGTTTT
This sequence comes from Promethearchaeota archaeon, assembly GCA_019058015.1. Lineage (GTDB taxonomy): Archaea > Asgardarchaeota > Lokiarchaeia > Sigyniarchaeales > SOKP01 > 6H3-1. The sequence goes on from JAHLWH010000019.1 coordinate 33,619, forward strand.
AATTCACTTAATTTAGCAACAGCCATCCTAACGTGATCTTTAGCAATTTTAAACGCCCCTTCAGGATCATCTAAATTTACCCATGTTGCATGCTCACGAATATTTGCCATCTCAAATAGAAATTCATTTACTCCTACCTCTTTAACCACCATTCTAAATGTTGGTTCATGCATTCGAGGACTACATGCAGCAACAATCACACGATTTATTAATCCAGCTTCTATATCTTCCTTAATCATCTCTTGCCCTATACTGCTGCATATGAATTTATATTCCTTCGCAAGAGCAACATTTGGTAAAGTCTTCGCATATTCAGTAAGAGCAGGTACATCTATTACTCCAGCAATATTGATGCCACAATGGCATACGTAAACACCAATCTTTATTTCTTCATCATTTCTTAATGAATTAGACATTTATTTTCCACACCTTTATATCATTTGCTCTTTTATTTTTTGTATTAATGGTTGAATTGAAATAAATGGGGGAACTCCTTTCAAATCATGACCAGCCACAAGCCCTAAATCTCCCGGGTTCATACCCATTGCTAATCCTAATAATTGATTGTAATAAATAATGGGAATTTTATATGACTCGCCTATAATATCTTTAAATTTATCATTTACTTGCATTTGACCAAGATCCATTTGTAAATGACAAAATGGGCAACAAACTATACAACAATCCACATTAACTTTTCGCATATTTTCAAGTTTTTCCCTTGTAAAATCAAGAGAAACCTCTAATGATGCTGTTCGGACGGCTCCTCCAGCACCACAGCACATAATCTTATCTTTATAATCGATGCTTTTTGCACCCGTTATCTCAACCAATTCATCAAAGAATCTCGGTTCTTCATATTCCCCTCCCCAAGGCCTATTGGATGAATCTTTAAGAATATGGCAACCATAATGCACGCCAACTCTTAAATCTGGAAACTTAATCTTGATATAATCTTTAAGTTTATCAATACCAAAATCATAATATAATACTTCAATTAGATGTTTAACCTCAATTGTTCCTTTGAATTCCCTCCCAATTTTCGCAAGATGTTTATTAACCATATCCCGTTTTTTCTTATCATGCTTTAATAGATGATTTACTTCAAGTAGAGTTCCATAGCAACCGTTGCATCCCAGTGTAATATCTGCTTCATTCTCTTCGGCTATTGAAATATTTCGTGCTCCAATAACGAGCCAAGTTGTGATATCAAAACCCCTAAAAACCCCAGGAGCTGGACAGCAACTCGCACCTTGCATATCTACTAATTCAATTCCCAATTCTTTAAAGGTATTGCGAATGGATTGTTCAATAAAAGGGTATCTATTGGGAATAACACATCCTAGATATAATGAATATCTTAAGTTTTTTTCAGACATAATGGTTTTTCTTTCTTTGATTAAATTGGGGTAAAACACATTCTCTGAACTTAAGTAATTAATTATTCAATTTGTATTAAAATTTTAGATTAAAAGATATACAAAATTGTGGAGGAAAGGTTATATTTTAAAATATTATTTTAGATCATCTTCTTTTTGCATTTTTATGAACTGTATCGGAATAATTGAGCTCAGGGTAAGTATTCCTACGACAACAAGTAGAATACCAGTATCTATGAATCCAGAAAGAAAAGTACCTAATGGTCCGAAAATAAGCATAGAAATAATTACCATTAGTGCAAGCATCTGATATTTATAGCTAAATTTATTTCCTGCAAACTCCATCATTAAAGAAACAAATGCAATATAGGCTATTGCATTTGGAATTAATACAAACATTCCTAATATGATTAAAGTCCAAAGATCCATCAGTGGAATACACATATCAAATAAACCAACAATAATTATTGAAAAATAAAGAATTTTCTTTCTATTACTATATTTCAACGCGATATTTATTAAGAGGTATCCAATAATATTAATGAAAGGCGCAAAAATCAGAAAGAACAAAAATATTTCAAAACATTCTTGACCAAACCTTTCCACTAACCATGGTTCGTAGGGAACTTGCACAAGTGCTTCTGAGAAGAAAAGGAGCAAAAATACACTTATACAAATGAAACTAAGTTTTAAATATGATTGATCTAATGTTTTCATACTTTTCTTTTTAGAGATTTCTTGCTTTATACCTTTTTCTTCAAGGCTTTCTTGTCTATTTCCTTCATTAATAGTTTTATTATATATAAAATAAGAAAGAATTATTAATGGAAATAGTGTGATTAATTGGAAAGTAAAGAGATTATTCCATTCGTTTATGTTATAAATATTATTAATAATTAAAATATAGGATAAATAAGCTAAAATATTACCCAATGAATTTCCAATTTGTATTAAGACAATTTTCCTTTTTTTCGTTTGAATATTAGGTGAAGTATCGATAATATCTCCATCAATTGCAACATCGATTATTGATATGCAGAAATAGTTTATACTCCAAAAAATACCAAAAATAATCATAATTTGAATTGAAATAATCATCAACAGAAAACTGATAAATAGGCCAATACTACCCAAAAATATGTAAATTTTCCTTTTAGGATGTTGACCAGTTTTTTCAAAGGTTTTATCGGATATTAGTGCGAATATCGGTTTAATTAAAAATGCTGAATATGAAATTAACTGAGCAAAAGCAATTTCTAATTCAGGAATTCCCAAAACCGTAATTAGTAGAACAGGTAAAAAAGTATTGAAAAACACTAAAAGGAGTCCTTGGACTAAATATCCAAAAAGATATGTTAGGCTATTTACTATTTTCATTTTATTCACTTAAATTAGGATAGGTGGTCAATGTATTTAATATTAATATCCAGTACAAAGAATTCTTTTTTGTTTTTTATTAAAAAGAAGAAAAGAATGCCCTTTAAAGAAATATTTAAAGTATAATTTACTTTTTTTCCGCTTTTTCTTCTTTTTTAGCGTATTTTCCCCAAGCAATAGTTTTATCAAAGCCCACACTACTAATTAATTCTTGCACTTCTTTAACGTATTTAGGATCCGTATGGACTGTTGGAGGAACTCTGTTTACACCATAGGATTCTCTCATAATGTTCCATTTTTCATCATTAATGGGAACCCCATGACCTGTATCATAGAACATCCTACATAAATTGAGATGATTTGGCAAAATATACCCTCTTTGAACCGCTAAATTTCTTAAGAATATAATCATATCTGTAATCGGCAGATTACGCGGACATCTTTCAAAACAAGTATAGCAAGTAGTACAGAGCCAGAGTTCTTTATCTGAGAGAACTTCTTCAAGTCCTAAAATCGCTTTTCTAATTATCGAGCGTGTTCTCAATGCAGTCCTTCTTCCGGAGGGACAACCGGCTGTGCAATTACCGCACTGAATGCAAGCACCAATTTCCGCATATCCTGCTTTTCTAAGTTCATTAGAGATATCATCTTTAATCTCTAAGATTCGATCAGATTTTAAATCTTCCATTTTAATCCTCCTTAAGTGAGTGTAGTAATAATTTTTTGTTTAGGAAGATATGCTTCTTGAACGGGATAATTATTAAAATTAATTGAATAATGGTCTCTCCATTTCTCTTTTATATCTTGTATTACAGATTTCATGAGATCATCACTTACACTTGCTTTTGTCCAAATGGTATTACCAAGTGGTGTGGCTACAACCTTTCCATCTATTACAACGATTTTTCCATCTTTTATTGTGTAAGATGCATTTGTGAATGCTTTTTCGATTTCAATTCCTTTATGTCGATTATCAGGATTGAATTTATATAGGCAAACATCAGCTTGAGCACCTACTCCAAGATGACCTTTCTCCGCAAAACCTAGGCATTTAGCTGTTCCAGAGCGAGTACATTGGGCTAATTCATAAAGTGTTAATTCGGTATCCAAATTTTCTAGTTCTGTAGCTGAGCTTGCTTTGGGTGATAATTCTTCCTTAAGCAAGATATCTCTGGATTTCTTATCCATAAGCCATTTTATAATTCTTGGATAAAACGTAAAAGGTCCACCATTGGGGTGGTCGGTCGTCAACAGTACTTGCTCTTTATTTTTCACAGATAACAACAATTCCAATCCAATAGCCCATTGAATTGCATTCACGGCAACCTTTGGGCTAAATATATATGGCACAAGTCCGGAGCCGCATTCTGCCTCTACTTGACCA
>JAHLWH010000223.1 GCA_019058015.1 Promethearchaeota archaeon
AATGTCAGTTAAAAGAAAATTAGTATTAATATCTAAAGCCTCACTATAAGAAGCATTTATTGTAATTTTTCTTTCATTAATAGGTGCATAAATATTAATGTTAACTAAACCGAATCCATCAGTATATTTTGCATAAACTTCTTCTATAGAAGAGGTCCAGTAATAAATTTTAAAATTTATTGTAGCATCTCGTAAAGGTTCATTAATTTCAGCTAAAGAAAAATTAAATTGTATAGAAAAAGAATTTCCTTCAATTATATTCTGGGGTAAAGAAGTTATTGTGATTAATACATTCTTTTTTGCAAGAACTTCTATGTTTTCGGTGATAATGGAAGTATCATAATTAGTTTTTTCACCTTTTATTTGTAAAGTATAATTCCCTCCAATTAAAGTCCTTATATCAATTTCTTCTCTATAAACTCCATAGAACACAAAATCTAATTGTCCTTGAAATTCAGGTCTTTCAAGAATTTGCCATGTAACATATGCATTATCAATGCCACTATCATGGAAAAGATCCTTAAAAAATAATGAAAGAGATGGTTTGGAACCCTCATATATTGGGGTAATTTCATCTAATATAAGTTCTGTTGGGAGATAATTAACTAGTGTAGAGACATTAGAAAAGATGGGGTTGTAGCCTTGAACTGAAATTTTTATAGACATATTTAGGTTTAGATATTCATTAATTACCCCTATATTTGTAGTATCCAAAAAAATCTCATAATACCCTCGGTCCTCGTAATTTCCAGTTGTTTTATATATTTCTGTCCAAAATAATGAATTATCTGCTAATTTTGCTTCAATAAACGCATCCACTAACGGATTTAAACTTGTATTATCACAAATATATAATTTAATAAATTTTGTATTATCATCCACGTAAGGCGTATTATTTTCATAAATTAACCAAGTATTATATGTCTCATTGAAATACGCTCCTTCCACTATTGTAAAATTAGTAGATATTCCAGTAATATTCAATTGATTGAAATAATATTTGTCTGGAAAGTTTGGTCGAATAAATATTATGCTGAGGTTATAAATCCCTACATCAATACCAATAGTCCCGACCGTAAGTATATAAGTTCCATTATTTATGTTATTTATCAGATATTTTTTACTTGATGAAAAATCTAATCCCCATTCATGTTTAGTGTCATTATCATAAATAAATACTTCTGCATCCTTTATTGGATCACCTCTAATCGAAGTATTATAATATATATTCATATCTGTTTCTTCACCAGGAAATAATTCTGTCTTAGGATCTTGAACCATATTAAGTTGACTTTCCCATAAAGGATAAATATATATATCATCCAATTTAGCAGTCCAATTCATAACGTCCTTCGTATCATCAGCTGTAATGTTAAATTTGAAAGAAATTTCATAATACTGATCTATTTGGAGATCTTGAGATATATTTAATCTCAATGCATTCCAAGAATTTGAAGTTACTAAATTACTCTCATTTTTTATTAAAGTCTCATTCAAATAAATTTCTAAATTTAGATTTTTTACTCCAGTCTTGTTTAAAATTAAATAATTTAAAGCTAATTGATAATCAGTTCTTGAATTATTTTTGAGAAATGTTTGATTTAATGCAGTCCATCCATTTGAAAGCGTTATAGTCTGATAAGATGAAGAAGTAAAAAGTTTATCGGTAAAATTATATTTAGATTGATAATTTCCTCCAGATGTATAATTTTGCCAATCATCATCAGAATCAAAATTAGAATTTTTTAATAAATTATTAAGTGTTTTCATTAAAAAATAAACATTGTCAATACATGCAATAAATTCTGACTCAATAATAGTATTTACACTTAGTTCTATTTCAAAACTTATCAAGTAATTTCCCCCCAATTTTATAGAATTTGGTATTTCTATTGAAAATTTAGTTGGAGGTAATGTTGAGGTAATTTGATAAGACCAAATATTGGAATTATTAATTTTAACGGATAAGGTCGTATCATCAATACCTTCAAACGCAGATACATTTGTTGTAAAATTTAAGAAATATGTTAGGTTATATAAATTCTCAATTGATACAGATTGATTAACATAAACTTGTTCTGTAAAAATTTTTGGTATAGTAGCGTTTGAATATGCAGCAACTAAATCTAAATTTACTTTATTAGATGGAGATCCAGGAATACTAAACAAAATATTAAAAGAATTTTGAGGCGAAGCGAGTCCACTAAGAGTTATATTAAACTCGATATTTGGTATACCTGAATAATTTCCCTGTCCGTAACCTCCAATAGGGGTTTCAGACTCATAATCATAAACTGTAATATTCGAAGTATTTCCACTTGTTATATTTAGAGTTATTTTATCTCCGTTAGTTAAATTATCAGAAAAAAATACATCTAAATGTCTTCCATTCTTGATCTGTGCAGTAGTTGTATCATTATATAATAGCTCTGTAGTAACATTCTCAGTACTATCATAGAGGGCACTCTGAATTTGAAAATATTTTATGTATGTATCTATATGAGGGTCGCTTGAATGGTTAAATTTTACACATTTATTACTAGAATCCCAATTTGAAGTTATATTATTACTACTAGTATAATTCCACCAAGTTATGCCATCGTTAAAATGGGAATCTTGAAAGAGATTCATAATATCAAAAGGTGATTCTCCAAAAGAACTTAGTGGATTATTTAATGGTTGATCTGAATGTTGATGATTAGTGTCATTTTTTAACTTAATTAAATTTCCTGATAAAGTCAATAATAGTAAAGAACTAAAGAAAAACCATAGAGTAAATAGAAAAAAAATTCGCTTATTCATTTAACCTCTCACTTAAGACCTCTATGGGGGATTAGTAAATCTTTATGGTTTAGTAGAGATAATAATAATATTTAGATAATTTATATTTATGTAATTTAACAAAATTTTAAGTAATGTTAAAAATAGCTCAATTTTTCCTTTTAAATTATGATCAAATCAAAAAGAGAAAAAAATTTTTCATTTGCACTATAATTTAAGTGCATGATTTAATTAATTACATTTATATGAGTCCGCATATAATTAGTTTAGGCGAATTATTAGTTGAAATAATGAGGATAAGTATAGATGTGCCTCATAGTAAAGTTGGTGCAAATTACAGAGGTCCCTTTCCAAGTGGCGCACCCGCTATTTTTATCGATTCTGCTACAAGGATGAGTAAGCCTTTTGGTTTTACTAATGGTTTTATTGGAGTTGTTGGAGATGATGAATTTGGCACTTGTATTGTTGAAAAATTAAAACTGGATGGGGTAGATATTTCTCAAATTAGAATTGAAAAGGAAAAAACAACTGGAATAGCATTTAATCAATATAATTCAGATGGTTCGAGAAAATTCATCTTCGCTGCTGGAGCTGCTGGAGAAACGACCCCTAATGATATTAAAGAAGAATATTTTAGAGAATTTAAAAATTTGCACATAATGGGCAGTGCATTATCCATCAGTAAAAAATCTAGAGAAGCCTGTTATCAGGCAATAAAAATTGCACAGAAAGAAAATCCAGAAGTTGTAATATCATTTGATCCAAATTTGCGCCCAGAAATGCTGGATATTAAAATTATTTTAAAAATTTGTCAGCCTGTATTAGATTCTTGTAAAATCCTTCTTCCTAGAGGTGAAGAAGCGGAAATGTTGGCAGGTATAAAGGGAGAAATAAAGGCTTGCAAAAAATTATTAACGTTAGGTCCTGAAATAGTTGTTTTAAAACAAGGGAGTAAGGGTTGTACAATTTTTACCAAACAAGAAGAAATATATGTTCAAGGATTTAAAGTTGAAGAAATCGATCCAACTGGTGCTGGAGATTCATTTGGAGGTGCATTTATTGTAGGTTATTTAGCAGGGTGGGATTTAAAAAAAATTGGAAAATTTGCAAATGCAGTAGGTGCTTTAAAGGTAGAAAATTTAGGTCCAATGCCGAATACGACTTATGAGGAAGTTAATCAACTAATTCTTAAAAAAAAATAAAAAAATTAGAATTTTTTACGTTTCTGATAATTTTTAAAATAGACTGCAATTATACTTAAAGAACTTATTATGATTAATATTGAAATATCAAACCCATATATTATTGTAAATGTTGGTTTAGTAGGTCCACCAGAACCATCACCGTATATTGCGAACCACCAATCCCGGTTTCCATCAACATCACCATCATCTTGAGGTTTTGGGCAAGAGCTTCGAGCCCAATTACCACTACTTATAATTAATGTATCATTATCAATAATACAATACTTACAATGTTGAAAATCAAAAGCTTCAGAGGCCCATAAGCCTAGTGCAGTATTATTTTTACTTGGATCATCCTTGTCAGGTATTCCAAGAACCGTTAAATTAAATAGAGACCATCTGTTATATGCCTTTTCATACATATTAACTGTATCATTTTCAAGTAAAAGTCGCACTTTTACCCCAGCAGCAATCCTATCAAGCATAATTCCTAATAGGTAAGGATGGGATAATGTATACACACTTAAATCAATTGATTTTTCTGCATCATTGATTAATGAAGCGACTACATCATAACAATTATCAGGAGCAACAATGCAGGACACTGTCATTTTTCCTGTATAAGTGGTAGCTTGAAAGTGATTTGTATAGGTTGATAAATAAATTGAATTTACCTTAAGATTTGATGATGCACTGCTGGGTCCAGGGCCATTATAATCATCTGCAACGTTCCAATCATGATTGAAAAGAGTAGTATAATAACCAGCAACATCTTCACTCTCAATCAATATTGCAGCTTCTCTATTGTCCCTTAGACCAGTTGGTGAGCCATTGATTGAAGATATTAAAACATTTTTCCCATCAACAATAATCCCTTTATTATGGAGTTGAAAATATTGTGGTGAAGTGCCGTCTATTGTTTTAACTGTTATTCCTGCATTCTCTAATGCATCGGCTGTTCCTGTTACTTTTGAATCCGTGGTCTCTTTTAAAATCACACAGCAATTTACTCCACGATCTTTCGCTGCAATAATAGCATCAACTAGGTCAGTTAAAGTATTATAAATATACATAAATTCTATGTAAAGAGATTGCTGAGCACTATCAATTAATTCAATTATTTTGGTTTCAGAATTATCCGGAGATAAAATAGGTGTTATACTCATTGTTTTATTAACAAAATCCTGCTTTGAAAATGGTTCATAGCTACTTCCATAACGATCCCAACTTGCCGCAAAGCCTAATCCATCATTTTCTGGTACATATGCATATCCATTGCTCCAATCCTCCTCAAAAAGTCCACGGAAATAATTAATAACCTGTTGTCCAGCATTTATTTCTCCATCTTGACTTAACTCAAGTTCGGTACAAGACACAAAAGGATTAAAACATGTTATTGAAGTAAAAAAAAGAAGTAATGATAAATATATATAAGAATTTTCTTTCATATTAGTTTCGCACTATTGTATTTTTAAATTGAATGATTATGAAGTTCTTTCCTTATTTATCTTTAAATTTACTGATATAAAAACTAAATCTAAAAAAATATAATAATCAGCTAATAATTTTGAATTCAAATTTGGTTTTAATAAATACTCGAAAGATTATTTCAACTAGATTTTAAATGTGTAATTATAGAAATATATGTAAAGGTATTTTAGTTATAATATAATTGAGATTTTTTTAATTAAAGTTTGAGTGAGTTTGATAAATCATGGGAGGAAATGATAGTAGCAAAGTTGAATATTTAATCGAAGGAGTATGGATATTAGAAAATTTATCTGGAATATGTCTTTTTGAAGAAATTTATAGTGATTTTACTAAGGAAGGAATCTCAACCGATTTAATTACAAGTTTTTTATCGGCATTATTAGGTTTTGTAAATGAAGCTTTCACAGATGCAATACAACATATTCAATTATCAAACCGTAAAATTTTATTCGAATTAACAAAACAAGTATTATTTGTTGTAGCTATAAACGCTAAGGCATCTGTTACTGATGCTGAAATTAAATACGCAATTCGGAAAATTGCTAAAGTATTTAATAAAAAATTTAAATCTTCTTTTAAAGATGGGAGTTGTGGTGGAAAAGTTAGTATTTTTAATTCATTCTCAGATGATTTAAGAAAAATCGTGAAAAAGGAGCCTTTAACATTAAAATTTTTAACAGTTGAGCAAGCTATAAGTAAATATCAAAAACAAATGTTAAAAACAACTCAAGGGTATTCCAAAAAAATACAAGAATTTCAAAAAACACAAATGAATGTGACAAAAGATTATTTAAAGGAAGCACGAGAACTTATGCTTTTAAGTAAAAGAGAGAAAAGAAAAAAAAAAATAGAAGAAAAAAAAGATAACTAATTTTTTAAATTAATATTTAAAAATTATTATGTAAAAAATAATGAATAAAGGGAAGGAAATTGAATAAATGGTATAAAATGAATGAGACTTAATAAATAATACATAAAAAGTGCCCCAATTGTGAGAATAAAAATGATATCCTTCTTTTTAATAGGAATTTCTATCAGATTTGTTCGAGTTTTGTATAAACCAAAGCATCTATTTTCCATTGATATGGATGTGATATCTCCTTTTCTTAATATTGAGACCAGAATTGTGATGAGCCTTTCTTTTATGAAATTATAAGCTTTCTTTAATGTATTCACCTTTTCTCTACCAAAACCCCTTGCCTTTTGGGCGAGTCCGATTGTTCTCGCCTCTTGTTGTATTAAAGGGATATATCGAAGTCCGACCATAAAAGCAAAACTATACTTATAAGAAACGCCGGTTTTCATCAATGCATAGACAAAATCCTTCATGGAAGTTGTATGGGTAAAAATTATTGCAGATAAGAATAAGATAAGAATCCATAATGCGTTTCTAAATGCATAATAAACGGCTAATCTTCTAATCGGTAAAAAAGTAAGATTAAATAAATAGAATAAAATTTGAGATTCTTCATTGGGTATTGCGTTAAAGAAGATATTTAAGATTATTGAAAAGAGACTTAAGATTAGAATCCATTTAAATTTATAAAAAAGAGATTTAATTGACATTTTGCTTGACAGCGCTAAAAAAAAGATTAATGCAAAAACAATTGAAAGAAAAATTAAGCTCTCGATTGAGAATACAAAAATCGTAAATAATATCAGGAAAAACAATTTACTTATGGGATTTAATTTATGCAAGAAAGAATTATTTGGAACATAAGAAAATAAATCCCTTGTCTTATCCAAATTGAATTGTTTCCTTTTAATTTTTGGTTTTTTGTTTTTAGTCATATCTCTTAGATTTTTCCCAACTTTTTATTTATAATATTTAATAAAGAAATTGGCCCCAAACTTTGGTATTTTTGGAAGTATGAATAATTTTCTTCATATTCTATTAAATCACCGTTATCTAACTCAATTATTTTATCCACATGATTTAGAAGTAAATGATAATCATGTGAAGCTATAATAATTGTTTTGCCTTTTTGCTGCTCCTGATAAAGTATAGTAATTAATTCATCTATTGTTTTTTGATCTTGTCCTATGAATGGCTCATCTAATAAAATAATTTCAGGATCATAAATAAAAATTGAAGATAAATTTAACCTTCTTTTCTGACCCCAACTAAGGTTAAATGGATTTCGATCATATTCAACATTTCCAACCATTCTCATTAATTGATTTAAATTCTCTTCATCAATTTGATTTTGGATATTAAAATTTTTTGGGGCATATAGAATTTCATCTCTTATTGTATTTTTAAATAGCATATTTTCGGGATTTTGAAATATGAATCCTATCTTTTCAGCATATTCATAAAAATCAATTTCCAAAAGATTTCTTCCTTTATAATATACTTTCCCCTTAGATGGATTATATAATCCAGCTAATAGGTAAAGTAATGTTGTCTTCCCGCAACCGTTATGACCAACTAATCCAATAAAATCTCTTTTAAAGATTTTTAATGAAATATTGTTTAAAGCCATTCTATTAAGTTTAGGGTATTTAAATGAGGCATTCTTAAGTTCTAAAAGAATATCGCCTTCCATTCCGTCAGAATATTCTTTGTGGTTCATAAAATTTTCATAGAGTCTATTTTTCAATAATTCCAGATTCCTATTCGTTTCTTTATTAATCATTTCAATAGCAGTATCAAAAAACAACGGAATTTCACGTTTTGGGGTTTTTAAAGCAGAGATAAAAAGATCTGGAATCCAAGGGATTCTTAGATTACAAGATTTTAAATCATTGAAGTGGTTTCGAAATAGTTTATTAATTGAACCTTTAAGTGCAATTTCTCCATTATAATTTAATACTAACAAGTAATCAGCAATATCTAATACTTTAGATAACCTATGTTCAACAATTATTATGGATAAATCCAATTCTTTATTTTGATAGAGTTTTTTTAATCGATTCAATAATAAAGTGGAAGATCTCTGATCTAAAAAGGCAAAAGGTTCATCTAAAATTAAAATTTTAGGCTTCATTACCAGGTAGGAACAGATTACAACAATTTGCTTCTCTCCTCCACTTAAATCATCAATATCTCGATCAATTAAATGCTCAATATTCATAAACTCTACTATATCATCCACTTTTTCGATTATTTCCTCCTTCGGAAGATTTAAATTCTCTAATCCAAATGAAATTTCATCTCTAACAGTAAATGTCACTAATTGCTCATCGGGGTTTTGTTTAACTAATCCCACCTTCTTTGATAATTCAGCTAAACTTTGATCCCAAACACTGAGACCGAAAACTTTTACATCTCCTTTCATGAACCCAATTTGTCTAAAAGGGATAATTCCATTTAGAGTATTGCATATCGTGGATTTTCCACTTCCACTACTCCCCGCAAGAATTAGAGTCTTTCCTTTTTCTAATTTAAAAGAAATATTTTTTACTGCAGGTCTAACACTTTTATCATTTCCATATATAAATGTAAATCCATCAAACTCTAAGGCAAGATTGTTTTGTTCGTACATATCTTATTCAAAATTATTAACTTTTACCTAAATTTGTAATCTCATTTGTTTTAATAGTAAATATAGCTTGAGTCGCAATAGGAACGCCTGCTTTTATTAAGTAGTCCTTAATAACTTTACCTAATAAACCAGCTATAAACACACCCGATAAAAATGCAAAAATCATTGCTAATATGAATAAAGAAATATGAAGAGTAAATAATTTTCCCGAAATATACCAAAAAACAGGAACTTGAGTTATATTTCCAATTCCACCTGCAATCCCCCAACCTAATTTTGAATCTCCTTCATTAAGATGTTCCATAATAAAAAAGCCTATAAGTAATGAAACACCTTCTAATAAATTTATTCCGATAATAATAATTCCATAAGAACCGGTTATGAGAAATTCGAGTATTCCTTTTGTAAACATGGAGATAAGAATACCGGGTTTATTTCTTGTTAAACCATAAAAAATCGCAACCCAAATAATGTGATGTGCAGATGCTAATTGCGTTCCGCCCGTAAGAGGGTACCATACTTTTATTAATAAATCAAAGGGTATAACACTTGAAATGATTCCTCCAAGAGTCCCAAAAATTGTTGCATAAATTAAAGTTCTAATTGAAATTCCAAATCTGCTTTTTTCAATTTCGAAATTTTCTACTCCGGTCCTTTTAAATTCTTCTTTTGTGTCTTCAAGATTTTTATCCATAGAGCAAAATCACCATTAATTTTAATATACCCTAATTGCAACTGTATGTTTTGCAGTATATATGGTATTCCAATCTGGAAATAAACTTCTATTCACTATTCCTTCTATTGGACCTCTATCCGGTTCCCCTCCCATGGGCATCCCGTTCCTCTCATATGCTAGCAAAACTAATTCAGGATTTTGTTCAACTAATGAAAAGAGGATATTTCTACTAACATATAAATCGCTCGCTTCAAATCGAAATCTTGTGGAATTGGGGTTTAAGCAATCTTCTTTATTAAAAATGTCCCATATAACCGCCCCAGAATAATTATCACTCCAAGTATTCCCAAAATCATTAATAAAATAAAATCTATGATTTATTACTTGTTGATAATTGGATTTTAACTGAGTTAATGTAATATTGACTTCTCGTTTTACATTTCCGTATATTTTAATTGAAATTTCAGTATTACCATTAAATTGTTGTTCTATAAATTGCAAATTATAGATTATTAATCCAATTGATGCACTTATAATTATTCCAAATAATATAAAAATAGAAAGATTCCTTTTTGATAAAAAGTCTCTAATTTTATGTTTTGAATTATTCATTTTGTAAATCAAAATCAATTATTCTTAATGAATATAAATTTCCTTTTCCAAATTATAATTAATCCAGTTAAAAAAAACAAAATTAAAAAAGTGAAACCTAATTGATAACCTGAAATAATAGG
>JAHLWH010000224.1 GCA_019058015.1 Promethearchaeota archaeon
TAAAACCTCATCAAAGAAAAACACAGATAGAATGTGCTGAACTGATGAATATCTCACAACCTACTTTCTCTCGATTATTAGATTTAGCCCATAAAAAAATTACAGAGGCGTTAATACACGGTAAAGCAATTCGAATAGCAGGAGGTACCATTGGAATTAAAAAAATCTTTCATGGATACGGTTGTTTGAAATGTATGAACGAATGGGAAGATAGGCAAGCATCAGAAATTAATAAAAAATCAGTAACATGTCCCGCATGTGAATCAAAAGATTTATATCTCCTAAAAAAAGAAATTTATCAACAAGAGTTTTAAACTTACTTTTTATTTTTAGTATATTTCTTTAATGCTTTATTCAAGGTATTTATTGCAAGAACTGGACAATGAGAATGATCTGTAGGCAGTCTTTCTAATTCCTTTAAAATATCATCAGGAGTAATTTTTAAAACATCATCTATACTTTTTTTTTCAGCCATAATCGTGTGTTGGCTTCCTGAAGCAACTGATGGTCCGCAACCATCTGTTATGAAAGTTATTTTCTCTATAACCTTATCTTTTTCATTTATTTTCAAAAAAAATTGCATAGTATCTCCACAAGGACCCAAAAATTTATCCTCGACGGTTGGATTTTCCATTTTCCCCCAATTTCTTGGATTATGAGAGAGTTCAATCACTTTTTCAGAAAATAGCTTGGATTCTTCTTCATCAATCTCTCTTTGAATTTTCTTTACGAATTTTTCGAAATTATCATCGAGATCATGCATAATAAGAAGAAATTAATGAAAAATAAAAATTTTGTTTTTAAATATTTTTTAATAATGACTATTCCCATTATTATTATGACAACTACAACTCGGACCTCCTAAGGCTCTTAATTTTCCTTGTAAAAAAAAATCTAGATTTTTCTTTAAAGATCCTTCTACACCTTCATAAATATTCATTCCAAGTTGTATAAATCCTTGAAAAGGCCGTCCTCCAATTCCCATTACTATAAAGTCTGTAACATTCTTCTCTTTCATTTGGAAAACTGGTTCCATACAAGCAGAATGGCCATTATTGACTTCAGAAAAAATTTTTTTAAAGTTATTATCCTCACCTATTTCAACACCCACCCAATATTCGTAATGACCAAAATGCGGTGATATATTATCTGATAAATTAGGACCTTGAGATGGGAATCCAATAATTTTTTTTATAACAAATACTCTATGGTTTTTTTCTATGTATTTTGTTACAAAAAAATTTCTTAAATATAACTTTAATTATTATATTTTATTCATGGGAATGTCCATCTTCTTTTGGAATCCCATAATCCTTCCCACCACCTGGAGAACATAAACTTTCTCCTCCTTCCAATGTTCCGTCTTTTATTTTTTGAATGACATCATCGATTTTACCAGTTACTCCAAGAATTACATCTATTCCATATTGTCTAAAGAATTCTTGCGCACGCCAACCCATACCACCTGCGATCATTACATTTACACTATTTTCTTGCATAAATTGTGGAATTGTTCCAGTTGCATGACCTGGATTGCTGACTTCCTTTCTATTAATAATCTCTCCATTTTCAATATCTAACATAGTATAGGTTGGGCATCTCCCAAAATGTGCTGATATAAAACCAGAATCGGTAGAAATTGCTACTTTCATAATAAACTTACCTTTTTATATTTTATAAATTTTATACATTTAATATTTTATTTTTAATATTTTCATATATTTCTTTTATTGCAGTACTTGCTTTTGAGTTCGGGGCATATTCAACTACTGGTTGTGCATTAGAAATAGATTGCGCCACAGAAAAATCAAAAGGAATTCTTCCAATAATATCATAATTGGTTTCCAGAATATATTGCTTAAATTTATCTTGAAATTCACTTTCTAAATCTGCTTTATTAACAATAATACCAAATGGAATTTGAAATTGATTTGCCACTCCTATAACACGTATCACATCATGTAGTGCAGAGGGTGTAGGTTCTACAATAGCTAAAATATAATCTAGACCAGATATAGTTGCAATAACTGGACATCCAATTCCTGGAGGTCCATCGATAATTGCTAATTGTGCAGATACAGTTTCATTAACTTTCTCAGCAAAATTCTTACAATCAGAAACGGTTTTACCCGATGTAGTAGCGCCCAAAATGGTTTCACCATATATTAGGGGTATATCATTTATTGTTGTATAAGATTTTATTACTCCACTTTTTACAGTTTCTATTGAGAACGCTTTCTCAGGGCATAAGTATGCACACGCTCCACATCCCTCACATGAAAGATTATCGATAACAGGAACCTGATTTTCATCATTCCAGTTTAAAGCATTAAATTCACAATATTTCTCATCTATACACTTCTTACAATGAACGCATTTCTCTTCCAGAAATTGAGCTTTAAAACATGTATATAAATCCTTTACTGAAATATCTCCTTTTGGTTTGAATAATAAAGCCAAATTGGGCGCATCGACGTCGCAATCTAATAATATCACACCCTTTATATCAGGATCATTTTTTGCTAAATATCCTAATGAGGCAGTAATAGATGTCTTCCCAACTCCCCCTTTTCCTCTTACAATACCTATTTTAAACACTTCACTCATTTTTATCACGTTTCTCCATGAAAATTTATCCATTGACGTAAATTTTTGAAATTTTCTAAGAATGCTAAATATCCCTTTCCACTAATATCAAAGTTAGCATCATTGTCCATTATTGGCACTCCCTTTGCATA
>JAHLWH010000225.1 GCA_019058015.1 Promethearchaeota archaeon
ACCGAGCCATATATAGATATTGATGAGTGGCGGGACGAGCCCGTACGACATCGATACGTCCATGGCGGTTTTAAAGGCACCGATGCCAGATTCTCTTTCTATTTCCCGCCGAAGGAACAATATGAAGGCCGGTTCTTCCAGTATATTATGCCGATATCTGGGAATGAGAATCTTGCACAGAAGCCAGATTACCCTGAACCTGGCTACTCGTTAGACTTTGTCTTCGATAGCGGGGCTTATTTTGTAGAATCAAACTTGGGGAGAAAGGACATGTTTCCTGGCGATGATCCCACCATCGCTGGATATCGGACCAGTGCAGCCGTAGCGAAATACTCGCGCGTTTTAGCCTCTGAAATGTATGGGTCCCACCGCCCCTATGGTTATGCTTGGGGAGGTAGTGGCGGAGCATTTAAGACCATCAGCTGTATCGAGAACAAAGTTGGTGTCTGGGATGGTGTGGTGCCATTTGTTCCCGGATCACCAATGAGCATGATCAATGTGTTCTCGGTGCAGGCTCATGCGATGCGCGTGTTGAAAGATAAAATACCCGCCATCATCGATGCAGTAGAACCTGGTGGGAGCGGAGATATATACGCTGACCTAAATGAAGAGGAACGAGAGGCACTTACCGAAGTGACTAGGATGGGATTTCCACCACGCGCTTGGTTCAATTACAGGAGGATAGCGTTCGGCTACACCGGAGTCTTAACTACGCTCCTTGACCAAATGATTAAATGGGATCCCACATACTTTGAAGATTTTTGGAAGGAACCGGGCTACCTCGGTGCGAACCCGCCCCAATCACTCTTAGACGCCCGGATCAAACACGATACAACCATCAGCAAGCTTATTATGCCCGATGATATCAGGAAAATGGGAGGGTCATTGTCTATATCTGCTGGGCAAGCTGGTAACATAACAGTCCCAGCAGGGTTTGTATTAGAAAGCGTGCCTGAAGGTGACCTACAGGGGGTTTCAATATTCTTGAAAAG
The DNA here is from genome assembly GCA_019058015.1 of Promethearchaeota archaeon. Classification (GTDB taxonomy): domain Archaea; phylum Asgardarchaeota; class Lokiarchaeia; order Sigyniarchaeales; family SOKP01; genus 6H3-1. The sequence goes on from JAHLWH010000225.1 coordinate 993, forward strand.
CGGCGAAGCAGAGGGTTGCGTGGTTTACGCTGTTGCAGCGTTCGATAACACGGTAATGCTAGCCTATGGCGAGGAAAACTACCGGTCTCTGGCAGCTGTCAAGGCGGGTGACAAAGTGCATATCGACAACTCTAATTATCTCGCTGCTCAAACCTATCATCGCCATCAGGTTCCATCACCTGAATATTATGTCTGGGACCAGTTCCGAGGCACTGATGGTAAACCGTTGTATCCGCAACGACCCGAGATACTGGGTCCGCGTTATGCGTATATGGGCGCTGGTTCGGTCCAGACTGGCAAGTTTGAGGGCAAGATGATCGTTGTAGGTATGTTGATGGACGAGGCTGCCTATCCTTGGCAAGCTGACTGGTATCGCTCGAAGGTGAAAGCCGCATTGGGAGAGAAATTCGAAGATAACTACCGACTCTGGTTTATTGACCGTGCAATGCATACTCCACCTGTGGTCACGCAGTTTGACACGCGTCCAATAATTACGACAAGGATCATCAACTATGGCGGTGTTTTGCAACAAGCACTGCGCGACGTAAGCGCGTGGGTTGAAAAAGGCGTGGCAACCCCAGCAAGTACTACATATAAAGTGGTAGATGGCCAAGTGGAAGTGCCACCGACTGCTGTGGAGCGTAAGGGGGTTCAACCAGTGGTCACTGTTACAGTAAATGGAGGTGAGCGTGCAGATGTCAAGGTTGGGAAGAAAATTAAGTTTTCCGCGGTTATCGAAACACCACCGGACGCCGGTTCGGTAGTTGGTGTGGAATGGGATTTCGAGGGCGCTGGTGACTATCCAGTAACCGAGCAGCTCAAAGACACCAAAAGTAATCATGTAAAGGTGAAAGCCACTTATACTTTCTCCGAGAGTGGCACTTACTTCCCGGCGATTCGTGTAACCTCGCAAAGACAGGGCGACCCTCAAACTCGCCATGCACGAATCCAGAACATCGGTCGCGTGAGAGTCGTGGTAAGTGGTAAAGAAAAACAAAAAGAAGAACCTGAAGGTAAGGAATTAATATTTGAATTAAAAGAGATACCAGACAATTTTCAAAAAATAGTAAACAAGTTCTTTGATACAATTGGACAACATACTACTGTAGTTCAGGGAAGAGAAATATCAACCAATGAGATCGGACCAAGAACTGAACGTTCTACAAAATTCCAAGTTATTCCTTCTCCTGGTGAAACTTTTTATACCATAAGTTTTGAAGATATAAAGTCAGGTATTGGTGTTTTTGCCGAAATAGAAATTGAAGTCAAAGGATCCTATAAATTAATGGCAAAAACCATAAAAAAAATGACTTCAAAAATGATTATAGAAAATGCGATAGAATCCCTCAATAAAATTTTAAAATAAAATGAATGATCTCTTGTTTTCAGCATTTCTTAATCCTTACCTTTTTTTTTTTTTCTTTATATTTAACGGTGGGTCATCATTCCCTTAATAGAATTAATAATCTTAATAATGTGTCCTAAATTAAGTATGATGATCAATAAGGTTGATATTTTCTAGGTACTTAAAATGAAAAAAAAAGTTATTATCATTGGAGCATTAGGTTATGATTTTCATGTCTTTAACACAGTCTTTAGAGACAATGAAGAATATGAAGTAGTAGCATTTACAATTGCTGGAGAGCAAAACGTTGGTACTACAGAAGAAACAGAAAGGAAATTTCCCGCAGAACTTGCTGGTGATTTATATCCGAATGGAATTCCAATGGTATCTGAAGTGTTACTTGAAGATTTTATAAAAAAATATGAAGTAGATGAAGTTGTTTTTGCTTACTCGGATGTTTCTCATGAAGAAGTTATGCATAAAGCATCAAGAGTGCTTAGTGCTGGAGCTAATTATCGATTAATCTCTGGAAAATTCACTCAACTTAAAGCTAATAAACCAGTAGTTGCCATTTGTGCTGTAAGAACGGGTTGTGGAAAAAGTCAAGTATCTCGAGCCACTTATAGATATTTAAAAAGTAAAGGGTATCGAGTTGTTGCTATACGAGAACCTATGCCATATGGCGATTTAGTTAAACAAAATGTTATGCGTTTCGAAAAATCTGAAGATTTAGATAAGTATGATTGTACGATTGAAGAACGTGAAGAATATGAACCTTACATCCAGCAAGGATTAGTAATTTACTCTGGAGTAGACTATGAAAAAATAATCAGAGAAGCTGAAAAAGAAGCAGATGTAATTATTTTTGACGGTGGAAATAATGAAATTTCATTCTATATCACTGATTTACTATTTATTGTCGTTGATCCATTAAGACCTGGTCATGAAGTTAAATATCATCCGGGAGAAGTTAATGCTAAATATGCTGATGCTTTTATTATCAATAAAATGAATAGTGCTAAACCAGACGATGTAAAAATAATCGAAGATAATTTGAATAAACTTAATCCAAATGCTATAAAAATTTACACTAACTCAGTGGTAACAGTTGATAACACTCATAAAATCAATGGCAAAAAAGTTATAGTCGTAGAAGATGGTCCAACTTTAACGCATGGAAATATGTCATATGGAGCAGGATACGTTGCAGCAAAAAATAACGGAGCTATAATTGTTGATCCTAGACCTTATCTTACAGGAACAATGAAAAATGTTTTTGAAGAGTTTCCTCAAATTACTGAAATAGTTCCAGCAATGGGTTATAATGATCAACAAATTAAGGATATGGAAGACACATTAAATAAAGCGGAAGCTGAAGTTATTATTGATGGCAGTCCAATAGATCTTGAAAAATTAATAAAAAGCAATAAACCAATTGTAAGAGTCAGCTACGATATCGAAGCTCTAAAAAGTCCAACCATAGAAGAAGTATTGGATAAATTTATTGAGAAAAATCTGAAGTAAAAATTTATTGATTTAATATAAGAGGCAATTCAATATTATTAAATCTACCTCTTCATTATCATTTTATCATAGTTTAATGTTTTTCATATAATTCAATAGTAAGAAAAATATGATTCTAGCAGAAAAGAAATATGAAATCCATGATGTCCAAAAAGGCTATGTAAATCGAACCTTATATATCAATCTTTCTAAAAATGAGATTACTATAAAGCCAGTTTCTGATGAAATGAAAGAGAAATTTATAGGGGGAAAAGGCTTTGATTTATGGTTAATGTGGAATTCTCTTCCAAAGGATAGAGTAGTAAAATGGGATGATCCAGAAAATGAAATTTGTATCTCATCTGGTCCGCTTGGAGGTAATACATTTTACCCGGGTTCTGGAAAATCAATAGTCACAACAATATCTCCATTAACAGGTATAATAATTGATAGTAATGTTGGTGGTTATTTTGGGCCATATTTGAAATTTTCTGGATTTGATGCACTGGAAATTCATGGAAAAGCAAAACAAGAAATCATAATTTTTATTGATGGAATAAATGGAATTATTCGCATTGAAGAAATAAATGATTTTGAAATTCTTTCAAATGACTCTCATTTACTCACGCAACAATTAACGGAAAAATATGCAAAAGATGAAAATGAAAAAATTCAAATTTCTGTTGTAAGTACAGGTCCAGCTTCTAAACATACCAAATGGGGAATGTTAAATTTCTCTTGGTATAGTCGCAAGCGTAAATGGGCTTCATGTAAACAAGCAGGACGCGGCGGAGTTGGAACTGTCTTTGCTGATAAAAATCTCAAAGCTTTAATTTGTCGGTCTCCCAAAGTTGATTTAAAAATAAATAATCCAGCAGATTTTGATACAGCTCGTAAGATCGGTAAAAAATATAACCAAGAGATTATTAAATATGATCCAATACAAAATGAAATGAGATCTGTAGGAACAGGACATCTCCCAGAGATCATGAATGTATATGATCTTCTCCCAACTGAAAATTTTCGTTTTGGGTCTCATAAGGTAATAAAAGATAATAAAATTCCTCTCAATCGAGAAACATGGCGTAAAATCTTTTCTGGGGAATCTGGTAGTGATGGTTGTTGGTTTGGTTGTACACTCAGTTGTTCCCACTATTGTAGGGGACATAAAGTAATAACTGGTCCTTATAAAGATCAAAAAGTTATTGTAGATGGTCCGGATTATGAAACTATTGCAGGTTGCGGTCCAAACTGGGGTGTTTGGGACCCCAAATTGTTATTAGAAACAAATTTCTACTGTGATACATACGGTCTCGATACAATCTCTGTAGGAACAGGAATTGCTTTTGTTATGGAATGTTATGAAGCTGGAATTTTAAATAAAGAAATCACTAATGGTCTAGAACTTAATTTTGGTAATGCTTTTGCTGCTTTAGAACTAATCCATCAAATGGCTGAAGGGAAAGGGTTTGGTTTAATTGTAGGACAAGGTATTCATATAATGAAAAACATTTTTGCTGAGAAATATGGAGCAGATCCTAAATTTCTTCATGATATTGGTATGGAACATAAAGGTTTAGAATTCTCTGAATATGTTACCAAAGAATCATTGGCTCAACAAGGAGGATATGGACTTACTCTAAAAGGACCGCAACATGATGAGGCATGGTTAATATTTGAAGATATGGTTAGAAAATCTATTCCAACATTTGAAGACAAGGCTAAAGCATTATGTTGGTTTCCTTTCTGGAGAACATGGTTCTCATTAAATGGACTTTGTAAATTACCATGGAATGATATTCAACCTCCAAATAATGTTGAATATCCTGTTAGAGACCCAAAAACTAAAGAACTTGTCCGTGCAAGGATTCCAAACCATGTAGAGTGGTATTCAGAATATTTTTCAGCTGTAACTGGTCGTAAATCTACTCCTAAGGATCTTATTAGAATGTCTGAGCGAGTGTATAACTTTCAGAGAATTTTTAATATCCGACAAGGTAGGGGTCTTCGAGAACATGATTCCAATTTACCCTATAGAGCTGTTGGTCCTGTAACACCTATTGAATATGAAAGTCGTTTAGAGAGATATGATGATCAAATTAAAGATATTGGAATTGATACTAATGGAAAAACAACAGAGGAAAAAATTAGGATTCTACGGGAGTATCGAGAAAAACAATATGAAATGCTCCAAGATGCTGTTTATAAACAACGTGGCTGGAATAATAAGGGTTGTCCAACGATTGAAAAAGTGAAAGAATTAGGAATAGCATTTGATGACGTTATTGCTGTGATTCTTCCTTATCAATAAAATAAATGGAATATGAAACCTTCTTAGGAAATTGAGTTTTGATGGAAAATATAACTAATCATCCCATCCTTAAGATACCTAAAAGAAAATTAGTTAATTTTAGTTTTAATGGAAAAAGATTAACGGGGTTTGAAGGAATGGTGATTTCCTCAGCTCTTTTTATGAATAAAATCAAAATTTTTGGTCATCATGCAAAAGATAACAGCCCTCAAGGTATTTTTTGTTCTAATGGGCAGTGTGCTCAATGCACAGTTATTGTCAATGGTAAACCTGTAAAATCTTGTATGACTCCACTTGCAGACGGTATGATAATACAAAGCTGTGAAGGTTTGCCGGAATTACCAGATGATGATAAACTGGTCTCAGTGGGAGATCCACCAATAATAGAAACTCAAGTGTTAATAATAGGTGCTGGACCTGCTGGTCTTTCAGCCTGTCAAATCCTTGGAGAAAAAGGTGTTCAAGTAATTATAATTGATGATAAAGACAGATCTGGTGGAAAATTAGTCCTTCAAACTCATAAATTTTTTGGCTCTCAAGAAGATGTATATGCAGGTAAACGAGGCATTGACATTGCAGAAATTCTCAGTGAGTCAGTTCGTTCCTTATCTAATGTGGATATTTGGCTTAACAGCACTGCTTTAGCTGTTTTTAGCGATGGTTTGATTGGCATATTAAAAAATAATGAAGAATATGTAATAATAAAACCAAAATATCTCTTAGTAGCTACAGGGGCAAGAGAACAAATGCTAGTATTTCCAGGGAATACCCTTCCAGGAGTGTATGGTGCTGGTGCATTTCAGACCTTGGTTAATCGGGATTTAATTAAAGCTGCAGAACGTATTTTCATCGTAGGTGGCGGTAATGTCGGATTAATTGCAGGATATCATGCACTCCAAGCTGGAATTGAAGTTATTGGCTTGATTGAAGCACTACCTCAATGTAGTGGATACAAAGTTCATGAAGATAAACTTAGATTCTTAGATGTTCCGGTTTATACCAGTCATACAATATTATCTGCAAATGGAGATAATCAAGTAGAGTCTATTACTATTGGACAAATAGATAAAAATTTTAATATTATTTCTGGAACTGAAAGAACTTTCGCTTGTGATGCTATTTTAATTGCAGTTGGCTTAAACCCAGTAGATGAATTCTATCATAAAGCTAAGGAATATGGATTGAAAGTTTGGGTGGCTGGTGATGCTCAAGAGATAGCAGAGGCATCTGCAGCAATTTTTACTGGTAAAATTGAAGGAATTAAAATATTAAAGGAAATGGGACTTAATACAATAGATAATCTTGATAAACTTGAAGAAAAAGCAAGTATTATGAAATTAAAACCCCTTCCTCCAGTTCAAATAGATGTTCCAGATATAGAAGAAGGAATCTTTCCTGTTTTCCTTTGCAATCAAGAAATCCCATGCAATCCTTGCACTTCTGTATGCCCTCAAAAGCAGATTGAAACGATTGACGATTCAATAATGCAATTACCATATTTTAAAGGGGAGAAAGAATGCACTGGTTGTGGACGATGCGTAGCTGTATGCCCTGGTTTAGCAGTAACTTTAATTGATTATCGTAAGGATAAAAACAATCCAATTGTTACTTTTCCATTTGAAATGACAATTGAAAAGTTAAAGGTGGATCAAATAATCACAGTAGTTGGTAATCATGGCGAATTAGGCCAATTTAAAGTAATTAAGTCTAGAATTATTAAAGAGTTTCCACTCACTCAACTTGTATCCATCAAATTACCATCTAAAATTGCTAAATATGCCGTGGGTATTAGATTACAACCATCAATTGTTAGAGAACCTTTAGAACTTTACT
>JAHLWH010000226.1 GCA_019058015.1 Promethearchaeota archaeon
CATGATGATATAAAGTTTGGATCTATTGAAATCAATTATAAAGCCGCCCCTGAAATTGTGGATGATTCATTGCACATGAAATGAGCTGTGAATGTAGCATTGGTGCGTCTTATAACACCTAGGGTATCTTGATCAATTAACTGAATTGTAGCGTTATATAGGTAATAAGTATAACTGTTTGTTTGATTTTCAAAGTAAATTTTGTTGGCATATATTTGAATATTTTTTAGACCGAATCCATAATCTCGCACTTGCCAGTTATAAATAGTAATGTTATAATACCCATTTCCATAATCAAAAAGATTTGTTGATTGATTTCCTGCACCAAAATTATATTTGATATCTGCGCCAGAAATTCCGGCTTCATTATCTGTATCGTTATAAAATATTGTGATGTTGAAATATTCGTCCGAAAGCCAATCGATATTTTGTTCTGGATAAGAAACAATTAATTCAGTTCGATTATAAACAAATAAATAGACATTATAAACTTGGGTTTCATTATATAACGAGGATATGTTAAATGTAATTTCATAAGAATTGGAACCCTTCCCAACCACATTTGAGGTGTTCAGAATTAAATCATATCTCCCATCCCCGTTGTCCTTCCATGAGGATATGAAGTTTGGATCTATTGAAATCAATTCTAAATCCGCCCCTGAAATTGGGGTTGAATCATTCCACATGTAATGAACCGTGAATGTAGCGTTGGTAGCCCTTATTACGCCTAATGTATCTTGATCTATAGATTGTGTGGTTACGTTATATAAATAATAACTATAATTCTTTGTTTGATTTACGTAGTAAGTTTTGTTGGTATTTATTTGAATATTTGTTAAACCGAAACTATAATCTCGCACTTGCCAGTTATAAATAGTAATATTGTAATATCCATTTCCATAATCAAAGAGGTTTGTTGATTTAAATCCTGCACCGAAATTATATTCGATTTCTGCACTAGAAATTCCAGTATTTAATTCCGTATCATTATAAAAAATAGTTATATTGAAATATTCATCCGAAAACCAATCGATATCTTGTTCTGGATAAGTAATAGATAAATGTGTATTACCTACGATCGTTAGATTTTCTTTATAAAATCCTACTGTGGTGTCATTATTCCAAAAAACTCTTATTCGAAAGATTCCATAAGCAGTAACATTATCTGATACATCCCAATCACTTAAATTAATAAATTTTGTTAACGGAGATGTATCATTTATATAAGTATAATTCATAAAATCCTGAGAAGGACTATAAACTGTTAAGTTCACTTCAGAGATTGTTGCATTAATTTTTTCTAAGAATGTTGAATTAAATCTCACGATATCGGAACTATTCACAGTATTTTTAGGGACTCCTTCTACAAACATCCCTATCGATGATATGAAATTGGTTGAACTAGCATTTAATCCCCAAGATGTCCCGTTTGTAGCACCTAAAGCTTGAACAAGCTGCCAGCCATCTCCACGATCCCATTTAGTGCTGGATATTTTTTTACTTCCATTGAATACTTGAATTGACGTCCAATTAGATGAAATTGTAAAATTAATAGAATAATTTCCTAAATCAGTCTTAAAATCATCTATTGGATCGTCAACTGTCACATTCCAAAAAATATCATCACCGTTTCCTGAAGTATTAAAAAATGAATTGGCTAAAATATTACTTTTTGTGTAATTTATTTGAACTTCTGTTATATTGCATGAAACATCCCACCATTCTGCTGTAATATTGAACTCTAAATTTGCAGAGGTGGTAGAAAGTACCTCTGTCGTGCTCCAATATCCCGAACCGTTCACATTTCCATACCCCGTAACAGCTGAATTATTTATTTCCATTCCAATATCTTCAGGGTTTGGAGTTGAATTGATTGGAGCAACGCTAAATTTAAGACCAAGATCAACTGTTTGAGGTCCAGATGTAAATATAAACCAATTATTTAAACCGATTTCTTGAAAAACCCAGCTACCATCTGGATCGGGAGTATCGAGCACCTGCCCCCAATATGTATTGTCAGTATCATCATCTAAAACAATAAAAAAAGTATTATTCTCTGTTTCAGAAACATTTAAAAACTTATGGAGGTAAGTAAAGTTCCACCATCCGTTAATATCATCAATTGTATCAACTCTTATATTTGGTCCATATGCCTTATTTGGTTTACTCCTACTATTCTCACCATCCCAAGTGGAATTGTAAATCTGAATTTCAAGATTGCCATTTGTTCCAGCCTCATTCCATACACGCACTGAAACATTCTGTAACCAGCAAGTAGATGCAACTACAAAATGTGATGCGTATCTATTGTCATATAAATTAGGCCAACCACCAGGATTACCATCTTCAACAATAAATGATTTATTTGGAGCATAAATATCTTCAATTGTGATATTAATAAGAGATGTGTTGAAATTTGTATCAGTAGGACATTTTTCATAGAATGTAATATTATCGGTATTAGAGGTATTTATTATTCTTACTTTTGTTGTATTAACCAAAGATTGGTGTAAAGTGACATTAAAAGCACCTCCGGAATCATTATATGTAGAAATATATTTTGATAAAGTTGGAATTTTAGTATTTATCTCATTATCAATTAGCGTATCATCAATTTTAGAATCATTATTGACATTTATGATATTTGATGAAAGACTTGGAATGAATGCAATCATCCCAATTAGAATAATAGCAAAAATAATAATATTATATTTTTTCTTATTTCTAATCATAGAAAGCTATCTCTTTCCAATGTTAAAGGGTATTTGTTATATATTCTTATATACAATTAAAATAAAAATTATAATTTATATTAATTTAGTTTTATTTTATAAATATTCAATAATAATTATTTTCTCATCAAGTGATTTTTGATATATTAATTTTTTTCTCTTAAATGCGAGCATCTCTTTCTATAGATAAGTCCTTTATTACAAAATTAAATATTAATAGAAAAAAAGGTTTAAAAATCGAATTTTTTTACACTAATTTTCAAAATGATTTATTTTGTTTCTTAAAATAAATTTGGGAAAGATATTGAGAATTAAAACAAGAAATAAATATTAATTTTATTCTTTTAGAATAATTCGGGCATCTATACAAATTAATCCTGAATTATAGATAAAAATTGGGTTGAGATCCATCTCATAGATCTCGGGGTTTTGAATAACTAAATCAGAAACCTTTAATAGAGCATCAATAATTGCGTCTATGTCGGCTTTTGGCTAACCTCGGAATCCATCTAGCAAAGGAACTCCTTTTATTTCATGAATCATCTCATTTGCATTAAATCTTTCGATTGGTGCAATTCTAAATGTCACATCTTCCAGTAATTCGACTAAAATACCTCCTATTCTAAACATTAGAGCTTGACCAAATTGAGGATCTGTAGTCATACCAATAATCATTTCAGCAATGGGATCATCCACAATTTTTTGTATATTAATTTTTTTCTACTTTTGAGGATTAAATGTTAAGTTTTTTGTAAAGTTAAAAAAATAAAAGTTTTTTCTTTAGGATATCAC
>JAHLWH010000227.1 GCA_019058015.1 Promethearchaeota archaeon
AAATTTAGTTGCTACAAGTATAGGGATATTAGGACAATCTTCGTGATTCCAGATATTTCCATCATAAATCTCCCTCCAGCAGTTGAGTCCACCATATGCTATTGTCTCGATATTTATGTTTTTTTCTTCACTGTATTCAACAACATCAATAGAACATCCACCTGAATGCACAAATGAATTTAGATCTTCAGTTATTGAGTGATGTATGAATTTCTTGATTATTGGACGTTTTTGTAGATTTAAATAATAGACTGAATCATTAATTCGATCTGGAGAAAATGTAAATCCAAAATCCTTGGTCAAATCAAATAAGTTAGTTTTATTGGTATGATCGCCCCCATTATTACTAATGATAAATAAACTCCCGCCTTTTTTAACATATTCAATTAAAACTTTTATTTCTGATTCGGAATAAAAAGAGTTGTAAGGGGCACCAATAATTACTAAATTATAATTTTCTAACTTTTTCACTGAATTTATTCCTGCTTCGATTTTTCCAAGCTTATACCCACTAGTGAATAAAAATTCAACAAAGTCAATAAATGAAGGACTTTCAATAACAAGCTTATTTCCGTGGGAATAATCAAAACAAATCTTTATATCCTGACTCATAAAATCTTACCACAATATAACTTAATCAATTATTTCTTAATATTAATTTCTTAGTAAAAAAAATTTAATCTTTTTCTAAACTCTCATTTATTTACTAATATATCAACTACAATATGATATAATCGAGGTCCGTAGGTTTTTACAACTCTATATTCTTTCAATTCACATTTATATCCATTTTGTTTAGCAATTTTATTAAATTCATCAAAAAGTTCTAAATATTTACTCTTTTCTTTAACTCCTTCATAATGTACAATCGTTCCAGAATCTTTAACACATAATAATGCAGACGAAATATAGTCCTTAGGGGCAGGAAATACAGCCATTAATATTCTATCTGCTTTTACTCCTTTTTCAGCTAAATTTTTTACTTCTTCTTTACAATTACCAAAAATTGGAATTATTTTTTCTTCTAAATGATTTAACTTAACATTTTCTTGTAGATACTTAAAAGCAACTGAGTTTAATTCAATACTATATATTAAAGTTGCTTCTGAAAATAACCCAATTGGTAAAGAAAAGTAACCAATCCCAGCAAACATATCAATTATGTATTCTCCGGGTTTTACAAGTGTTGCTAAGTATTTTCTTTCATTAAGATTTCCTTTACTGAACATAATTTTAGTAATATCAAATTTGTATAATACACCATGTTCTTTATGAGTAACAATAGAATCATTTTTTCCAGCTAAAAATTCAATCCTTTCTGGAATTCGAAATTGTCCAGTAATTTTTCCTCCATAATAATATACAGATTCCATCTTCGGATATAATTCTAGACATTTTTTTGCAATTATGAATCGTTTTTCATATAATTCTGATAGTAATTTTAAAAGGATTATTTTTGAAATCATTTGAAAACCACGCGGTAATTTGTCCAATTCTTCTTGAGTTAATTCCGAATTCAATGCAATCTTTAATCGATCTCTAAAATTCATCTAATTCAAATGATTCTTTTTATTATTTAATTAATAGTAATGAATAATATTTTATTAGAATTTAAAATTATTAAAAAAATTGAGAGTTAATAATAATGGTTAATGTTTACCATGATAAAGACGGAAATTTGGAAGATTTAAATGGAAAAATTATAGCTATAATTGGATATGGTAATCAAGGAAGAGCTCAATCTTTAAATTTAAGAGATAATGGATTAAATATTATTATTGGAAATAAAAAAGATGAATATCGAAAAATCGCTAAGAAGGATGGCTTTGATACATATTCCATATCGGAGATTGTATTGATATCCGATATTTTATTTATTCTTCTCCCTGACGAGATAATGAAAGATGTGTATAAGAAAGAAATTGAACCAAATTTAAAAGAGGGAAAGACTTTATGCTTCGCTAGTGGCTATAATATCGCATTTAATCTCATCAAACCCCCAAGTAATATTAATGTGATAATGATTGCACCAAGAATGATTGGTAGAGGTGTAAGAGAGACATTTCTCTTAAAAAAAGGCTTTTTTAGTTTTATTTGTGTGCATCAAGATGCTACTAGGGATGCAAAAAAAATATTATTGGCTTTATCTAAGGGGGGTGGAACATTAATGAAAGGAGGGATTGAAATCGATATGAAAACTGAGGCAGTTCTGGATATGTCAACCGAACAAATGTTTGGACCAACTCTTGGAAGAGCAATGTTGACTTACGTTTATACTTTAGTAGATGCAGGTTATCCTCCTGAGGCTGTTTTAGTTGAGTTGTATATGAGTGGAGAAATGAGTTACACTTTCGAGAAGATGGCTAACATAGGACTCATAAAGCAAGTTGATTTCCACTCTCAAACTTCCCAATATGGCTCAATGAGTAGAGGTATAAGATTTAGGAAACTACCTCTAAGAGAAAAATTTGATAAAATCTTAAAAGAACTAGAAGATGGTGATTTTGTGAAAGAGTGGGAGGGTAAATGGGCCAAATTGAAATTTAAAATTATTAAATTTTTCGCTATGAAACAAAAAATATCAAAGCTTGAGCAGCAAGCAAGAAAAAATCTTGGATTAAGAGAAATAGATATTTATGAAGAAGAACCACCATCAATTGATGATTTAAAGGATAAAGAAAAACTTATGCGGGAAATAAAAGAATTTCAAGAATTTTATGAATATTAATTTTTTTTTTTATTAATTACTGGCTTATTTAATATTTTTTTATTAGTTTAGTAGATTTGTAAAAATTTTTAATAATATTTTAATTAGAGTTAAAAGAATTAATTATTAGTAAAATTTTTGAAAAACAGAAAAAATTAAAAATAAAAAGTTGAAAAAAAAAATGCCAGATTTAAAGGATTTTCATGTAGATGAAAATAAAGTTTGGTTTACTGGTGGACATTGGCCGGAAGGAGTACCTCATCAAATATATGACGTTGAAGATATATCAGTTGACCCTTTATTTGAAGGATTTTTAACTGCAGCAGATAAATATGATTTGTGGGATAAAGATATATGTATTTTTGTATTAGGTGCTTATTTGGAAAGAATAAAATTAAGAGCTTTAATGGATTATGCAAAAAGATTTGGAACTTTTCTTTATGATCTCGGTATAAGAAAAGGTGATGTTGTTGCAATTGATTTGCCTAATTCTATTAATTTCGTGGTTGCATACATTGGTTGCCAGTATATAGGTGCAGTAGTTGCTGGAGTTAATCCACAATATAAACCGATGGAACTTTTACATGAACTTACAATAACGGGAGCAAAGGTATTAGTTGCAATGGATGCGTTATATGTTGCAGGACCTAATCAAATATTACCTAAAACTAAAGTAAAATACTTAATTTCCACAAATCTTTTAGATTTCGTAACTGCTAAAGGAGAGGCATTTGATAAATTAAGAGCATCTCTTCCAGATTTTCAAAGTTCTGTTCCAGATGAAGGAGAGACTTTTAAAACATTTAGAATGAGAAAGATTATCGATGAAACTGAACCAAAAGAAATTAAGGTAGAAATTGATCCATGGGAAGATCCTGCAGCATATTTAATGACTGGTGGAACAACTGGACTTCCTAAAGCAGCTGTCTTAACTCACGCAAATTTAATAACAGATTTACAAATAATGAAACCTTGGACAAAAATTGAACCGGGAATGATAACAATTGGTTCAATTCCCTTCTTTCATAGCTTTGGGATGACTTGCGTTATGAATGCAAGTTTATCCATCGGGATGACAATGCTTTTATTTCCGAAACCTCCTCCCGACGATGCTTTATGTGAAGCAATAAATCATATAGATGCTCCTGATGGTATAATGTACACAGGGGTCGAAATGCTTTTTAAACGATTGACAGATTTTGTTGAAGGAATAGGAGAAGAAGAGTTTAAAAAGAAATATGATATTTGGAAAAAATTGAAATTTGCGACTCAAGGTGCAGGACCACTTCATGATTACGTTCGAATACCTTTTGAGCGAATATTTAATTGTCCAATTCGGTCTGGTTATGGTTTAACAGAAACTTCTCCAGTTTTAAGTATAGCTCCTTTCTGGGGAGAGCATAAAATAGGAAAGTTAGGTTTACCTTTACCAGGTGTAGATTGGGCTATATTTGACCCAAACAATTTTGAAGCAGGTCCTATTTGTGATGGTACTCAAGAAAGAGGAAATTTTGGTATTGAACATACTGGCGAAATTTGCGTTTCTGGTTCAATGATACTGAAGGACTATTTAGGAGAATTTAAAGAAAAAGAAGAAAATTTAAAGATGTGGGGTGGAAAACGCTGGTTTATGACCGGAGATATCGGTTTTATGGATGAACATGGATATGTTGAAATTAGAGACCGTAAAAAATCTTTAATAAAAGTATCTGGACATAGTGTTTTTCCAAAGGAAGTTGAAGAATTGATGGGGGAACATGAGATGGTGGATGAGGTCGGCATTGCTGGCATACCGGATGAAATGACTGGAGAAGCGGTAAAAGCTTGGATTACTCTAAAGCCAGGTTATAAGGCTGGAAAGGATATTGATTCTGAATCCTTAAAGAAATGGTGTCAAGAAAATATGACAAAATGGAAATCTCCTAAATATATTGAGTTTCTTAGGAAATTACCAGTAAGTATAACTGGGAAAGTTCAAAGAAGAGTATTACAAGAAAAAGATCTTGATAAATTGAAAAAAGGAAAAGAAATTAAGGGCTAAAAATTTTAATTTTTTTTTATTATTTTTTTTAATCAATTAATTTGCCTTTTAAATTCTCAAATGCAAAATATGAAGTTGAAAATGTCTTAACATTCAACACTTCCAACACTTCAGCAATTTCATCATCATAGGCTCTTGAAATTATTTCAGGCTCAAGTGTCATTGTTTTTACATTTTGAACTATTTCCAGTATTTCATTAACATCTTCTTTTAATGTTATAATGATCTGTGTACAATCATAGATTCGTGCTTGGGTCAATATTTTTTTAGAAGTGGCACTTCCTATTATTAATTTTGGACCTAATAAATCTTCAACCTCTTCAATGTCCAATTCTTCTCTTTCAAATTCAATTACTAAATATTCCCTTTCAATAGATTCGAAATAATTTACCAATCGCCGAGAAAAATTATTCCAGCCTACAATAATCACTAATCCTGATTTATTAACAAACCAACTTTTTATTTTTTCAAATGTCCATTTAGTTGTCGAGAAAATATTAACACCAAATCCTTTTATCAGTTTCTTTAATCTTTCATTGAATATTCTACAATGAATGGGGCATTTTTTATTTATTTCGCGTATTCTTTTTACTAAAATAATTGCTTGCTTTACATTATTATTTACTAAAAATACTTCTCTACATTCTTTGATATTTACTAATTCTAAGGTTTCAGGTAATAAAGGGTTCCTAATAACAACAATATCTCCCGACTCCAAAAGATCTTCCACTAAATCTTCATTTTCTTCGATCATAACATATTTAATCCCTTTTTCATTCATATATTCAATAATTCTGAGAGCTAAATGGGACCACCCGATCATAACAATATGGTTATCCATTTTTTTTGCGATTTTTTCAGCAGTTAATCTCGGATTGATTCGACCCGCGGATCTTTCAATGATAACAGCAAAAATTCCCTGACTTATAATAATTGTTCCAAATACTTGATAAAATATTTCAAAAGTATTATCAGCACCAAAATCTTTCATAAAAAATGTTGCTAAAAAAATATCTGTTAGAGATGCGATGGAACTATACATGAATCAATGAAATAAAAAACCTCCACCAAACCAAACCAGTATCAGAATTAATGGTACTTTAATTTCCCCAATAAATATACCTAATTTAACAAGTACTTTTCCCATATTTTATCTACCTTCAATAAATGGTTATAAATAATTTAAGGTCATTATTTTAATTAAAGATACAGGATTCCTAAAATAATAGAGCTCAATATGATCGGAATGAATTTACAGGAAGATATTATTAAAGCTGCAGAAATTATAAAAAAGAGCAACCGTATTGTAGTATTTACTGGAGCCGGTATTTCAACAGAATCAGGAATTCCTGATTTCCGAAGTCCTGGAGGGTTATGGAGTAAGTATGATCCCGATATATATGCGAATTACTTTTTATTTTTAAAAAATCCATCTCCTTTTTGGACAATGCATCATGTAGTTGTTAATGTGTTATTAAAGGCTAAACCTAATCTTGCACATTACGCAATTTTTGAATTAGAAAAAATGGGAAAATTAAAAGCTATTATTACTCAAAATGTTGATATGCTTCATCAAAGAGCAGGTTCAGGAACAGTCCATAATGTCCCTATCTTTGAATTGCATGGAGCTTTTGGTGATTTATATTGTATGGAATGTGATAAAAAATACAATCACGATGAAATTAAAGGTCTTCTAACAAAAGAGGAAAAAATTGTGCCATATTGTGAATGTGGGGGAGTTATTAAACCAACAACATCTTATTTGGAGAACAGCTTCCTTCAAAAGTTTTATCTGGTGCTCTTAATGCTTGTAGTAATTGTGATTGTTTTTTAATGATTGGAAGCTCCCTACTTGTTTCCCCCGCAAACCAAATGCCTTATGTAGCTAAAAAGGCTGGAGCGAATACAATTTTTATAAATAAAGAGGATACTTTTATGAATTATACTGCTAATTTATTTTTAAAAGGGAAGGTCGGTGAAATATTGCCCATAATAATTTCTTATTTAAAATAGTATTTTTTAAAATAGTATTTGAAAATTATCTTGGAGAATAAGGATTAAAATTTATCTTTCAAATATGTAAAATTATTTATTAGAATTTCTATTTCTAATAATCGCTTGTTTTAAATATTTAAAAAAACATCTATAATTTAATCAATAATATTGATTAATTTTTTTAATTTGACGAAATCAAATTTAATAAAAAAGTGAAAAATATGGTAAAAAAGATAAAAATATACGCATATATGACGATACTATTGATATTCTTACTTTCTGCAATAAATGCATCATTTTCCGTTGCGATATCTAAGCAAGGTAATGGTGCAACTATAAAAGTCGAAAAATCTGATCCAATAGGATACGGTGCTTTTTTACAAGACCCAAATTTGTATACTGCTACGAGTATTAATGGTTATCATCAAGGTCAATTTACAATAATGGATCATAATGGCAATCAGATGGCTCAAGAAACAGTCGATATACCAGGAAATGATATCTCTGTTGTATATCCGTGGTATTTTAATAATTATATTATGGATTCTACAACCAATAATAATTATACAGATCCATGGAACAACATTGGATGGCTTAATTTAAGCGCTCACAATGCTGAGAATGATACACTTAGTCCTTATTCTTTTAATACAGTCTGGAATTCTTATTCAATGTCCGAAGGAAGCACGCTAGAAGCACCCTTAAACTCTACAATCCCAATGCAAGTTGATTTAACTATTGGCGCAATTGGTCCAAAAATGTTAAAATTTAATTTCTTAACTGACAATCCTAGTGCGGTTACGATTAATAATAGAGCTATAATATCTCCTTCTGGTAAACGAATAAATATAGATTTTCAGATGGTGCAATATAATGGTCTATTCGGGTCTGTATTTCATTATTATTATATAGCTTTTGTTGCCCATGAAGTTGGAGTTTATAAATTATTAGTGGACGCTTTCTATGGTAAACCAGCATCATTACAACTAGAATTTTTAAGTTTCAACATAGCAACATTAACCACCGATATACGTATACATGGAGGTAATGGGGATGAGTCTCCGAATATTCAGGATAGATGGGATTCAGAATGGAGTTCAAATTGGTATAAAATCAGTGGAACTAAAGGAGATAAACTTAGATTGGATTTGGGATCGGAATATGCATTAATGCCCTCGTTAATAAATATTTGGTATCCTTGTGAAAATGGATATCTTTTAGAAACGGGTGTAAATTTTGGTATTGAAGATCTCTTTTTTCCGTCAACTGGTGATATATTCATATCACTTACGGACGTTATGAATGGCAATGTACAAAAATATTCACTATTATTAACGGAAATTGAAAGCACTGATTATACAATAGGAGGAGGTAATTTAACAACAGTTAAAGTCTCAAGAGATGAAAGAAAAGCATTAGATTTCACTATAGAAGAAGATTCTTTTGTTGAAATAAATTATACAAGTTATGGTCTTGGGTCTCCGATAATTGCTGGATTTAATGATATTACTTTTGATTTTACTCCTAACGCTACAACATTTTTGGATGCAAAAAAACAATCATGTTTTCAAACAATAACTGAAATTGAGAAAAAATTTGTTGATAATATGACTTTTCACTACTATTATTTACCTGCAGGAAGTTATGAAGCTTTGATATACAACACTGACATTAAATATGATGGAGTTATACAAATTAGCTCGGAATACATAACACATAATAATAATACAATCCCAATTAATAATTTAGTTTATCCAGATACTAATCCCTCAACGTTTCAATCAATTACATTCACGCCTGATGACTATTATACTAGTCTTAAAGATGCGCAATGGATAGAAATTAACATAACTGAACCCGGTCAATATCAATTAAATACAACAATATGGCTTGCCGACAATCCGAGCGCTACCGCCACGGGATCTCCAACATATCTTTATACATATAATGATAGCGCTACACCACAATACACTGATTCTGCATATCCAATATGGGCATTTGGTAGTGATGCAGGTATGACAAATGATTTTTTCTATATAGGATCTCCTTGCCGATACACAGGTATGCTCATTAATTTCTCAACACCTGGCATTGGTGGCACTATGTCACCATATGTACATGATGCTATTTCTAATAATTGGGGATATATGTCACACGATGATAGCATAGCCACTGGAACAGATGAACTTACTCAGGATGGAATAATTGAATTTAATAGTGATAGCGATTGGAGACGTTGGGGCAAAGGTTTCCCTTCAGGCACAGTTGATATCCCAGATGTCGATGAAAATGATTATTATTGGCTAAGATTGGATTGTATTACTGCATATACCACAGTACCCGTCATTGAACTTATAACGTTGTTAAACATTACTATTGATGGAGATATTAATTTAGCCCTTTTAAGAGATAGTGGATATCAATATTGTGATTATTGGGAGCCTGATCAACCATCAGATATAAATGGGTTAAGAGTTAATTTAGATGAAGATTTAGATGATTATGGTAATCCTTTCAATTTTGACTCAGATGAATCTTATATAATAGAAAGCAGTGATCCTCTTACTATTGGATTTGAGACAGGCGTCTATAAATTACTGATTATTCCAGAAAAATGGTGTTATTCAGGACCAATAACCGTTCAATTTGCAGTTGAAAACTTTTGGAATTATAACGTTTTTGCGGAATATAATATTACTGCAGAGCCAAGCCTACATGCCGGATATATTAATAATTATACCGCTTCGGGATATGGAATAGATAATGCAACAATATATCCCTATGGGTTAGTTTCAGTATATAATAATTCTCTAGTAGAAGCTACCGGTGAAGGTTATTTAATACTTAAATGTTATGGTGAGGCATATCAATGGACACAACTAGTATTAACATTCCAGAACGTTTCCACGTCACCCACCTGGGGTGTTGACGTTTATTTAATGCAAGATCTTCCATGGATTGATAATTCTGGACCAAATAATGAAGCAAAATTACTCTTGGAAAGTGTATTGACTAATACAACACATGAATTTGGAGTATTTAACGAAAATTTTTATTTAATTTTTGAATGTACGGATGATGGCGATGATATGATAACCTTCAGAATTGCTTTAAGTCAATATAACACTACGGCAATATACACAGAAGCGCCAATTTCAGAAATAATTACACCAGGTATTGATCCGGTCGTAGTAGTATGGATAATAATCATTGCAGCAATAATTGGTGGAGCAGCAGTTGTAATCGTTGTTATTCTCAAAAAGAGAGGGTGAAAGGGTTAAATCCAATAAGTAAAATATATTAAAAT
Organism: Promethearchaeota archaeon; assembly: GCA_019058015.1. GTDB lineage: Archaea > Asgardarchaeota > Lokiarchaeia > Sigyniarchaeales > SOKP01 > 6H3-1. The sequence goes on from JAHLWH010000227.1 coordinate 10,051, forward strand.
ATAATTCTTTTTTTTTTTTTCTTTTTATTCACTTCTTTTAAAAGATGTTTTTCAATTTATTTGAAAAATAGAGAGATTTTTATCTTGGCAAATAAAATTTACATAAACCACACTGATAAACCATCATTCTACGTTGAGGTCCTAATATTACAAATGCTTGTTTCATTTCTCCTCCACACTTTGGGCAGTGCCTTTCAAAAGATTCCTTTAAACGCACTAATGCTTGAGAGATTGTTTCTTCTAATAAACTTGTCTTAATAGTGCTAGGTTGTTTGGCTTCTGGTGTGTCCAACCCAATTTTAGGCGTCAATTCTAAATCAAAGATATCATCGAATTCTGACACGTACTCGAATTCTGGAATTTCTTCAAATTCGATGACATCTTGCACTTTCTTTTTACTTAGATCTGGGGAAATAATAGTTGGTTCTGCAAAAATTTGTTTTACTTTTTTAAGACCTTTGGAAATTTTAAAACTTTTAGGTTTGAATTTAGCAGGTTTTTCTTTTAGAGTTATAATTTTTTGTCTCTTTTTCCATTGGAGATAGATTTTTGTTATTTTTCCTCTCCAAATTGCATGACGCCCAGTTGAATCTTCAAAAACCTTCATTAATTTTGCTTCTTCTAATTCATTAAGCTTGTCAGGTATAGTTTTCTCTAGTTTTTGAGGTTTAGTAAGAGATATTTCCAAGAAGGATGGTTTTTCTTTTGATATTAACAAATTATGTCTTTTTTTCCATCGGAGGTATATTTTTGTTATTTGGCCTCTCCATATAGCATTTTTACCTGTAGTATCTTCAAAATATTTCATAAGTTCAGCTTCATTTAACTGACTCAATTTTTCTGCCGGAATTTTCATTCCATTTACTTCTTTAGGATGAGTTTTTATTTTTGAATTTGATTTAGTTTTTTGAGTTGGAATTTTTTATCCCGCCAGATTTATAATGATTCTATCTTAATAAAATTCTATCTAAATATAGCCTATTTATTTTTAAAAAAATAGGATATATACATAATATAATCTACTAGGATTGGAATAAAAAATTTTTTCTAATAATTAATAAAAAAATAAAAATAATTTGGATAATTTAAACTTGTTTTCCGACCCCGTAATATACAAGATAAGCACCGACAACAATCACTATTCCAGTTAAACCAAAAATGAGTCTAAAAGTTTCATTATCTAAAAAATTATTGATACATGTTCCTATAGCAACGTACCAGAAAAAACACATACCAAGTGTGAAAAATCTCCATTTCTTTTGTAAGCTTTTATCTTCAAATTTAAAAAAAACTACTACACATAAACGATATGTTATTCCGATAGTTATTCCTATTATTATTAGTAAATAAATTATAAAACCAAGGCCCCAAACAGGGGCTAATTGAGTTCCATCAGGTAGAATTTCCACTTTTGCACCATAAGGTTCTGGTATAAAAAATAGAACAGATAAAATTGCTGCATAGATTATTATGATAAGGATTTGCTTTCGAGTATTAATAATTTTCTCGGATTTATTGACAATCATAATAAAAATAAGTAGAAAAGCCATAGATAAGACGATAAAATAGATTGTAAAGATATTCAGAATAGTGGCTAGCCATTGTAAATTTGGATCTTCAATCGGTGCATAAAAAAAATTTACAACTAGACTCGCTGCTACAATTAGAAAATATAATGCGAATATCTGATTTAACCTTTTTTTGCGATTTCTTTTAATTATTTTATACCCAATAAAAAAAAAGAAAAGACAGACTGCTCCTTGGATTATATATACTTGCAGAATCCGGGTAAGGGACATTACCATAATATTTCACTCGTTTAAAATCAATTTTACATTTGTTATATAATATTTTGAAACTAGATTATATATAAGCTTATTTATCATAGAATTAAAAACAGCAATTTGTATATTATTACGTTTCTTATATTATTTTAAATTATTTTCTATTAGACATTTTAAAATCAAAATGATAAGGGTTAATGAAAAAAGGAATAAAATTGAATAACTAAAAACTTATTTCATAAAAAAAAATCCATTAATTTTTAAAATGTTTTAATATTCTTCTCTCCATTCTGTTTTACAGAAGCCACATCTAAATTTACGTCCATAAATCCTTGGATAAGCTAATAAAACTTTATCTTTATCTTCAGATTCATGGATCATGGCTTTATTTGCATTATCGCAGATAGGGCATTTTCTCCTACCTGTCGGTTTTTTGATTATTAAAATTTCCATTGGTTTTTTAATTATTTTATTGATAATCTTTTCTTCTTTTATTTGCTCTGTAAGTTCAATTATTTCTTCTCTAATTTTCAAATCAATTTTAATATCTTCTTGCATTTCACTATAAGCATGCTCTAAATTTAATACTCTGGAAGTTCCAGATCCGTGAGTC
>JAHLWH010000228.1 GCA_019058015.1 Promethearchaeota archaeon
CAGCAATATCAGAAAACTCTTGATGTATTGCATCCCCCACAATTGAAAGGGTAGGACTTTGGCTTGGTTCATATCCCATTCCATTAAATAAATCTTGTTTATTTTTAACAATGAAAGGAAAGGGTCTAAAATTCTCGTTTTTTCTAGTTGTAATTACGCAATCAATTAAGTCCTTATCCATAGCGGCATATAATAAAGCAGTTATCGGACTACCTAGTTTGGGTATATCCTTTTTTGCGGTATCTGTGAGTCTAACTGAAACAATCTCAATAAAATGTCCTAAAATATTATTTTGCTCCTTTCCAAAAACCCACTTATCTAACAAGGATATTGGATAGAAATCGATTCCTGTTTTAGGGCAGAGATTATAACATAAACCAAATCCATCACGGCAAGTATTTACATCTTTACAAGAACCATCTTCTATTGGAATTTCTCTTTCAAAATCGAAATTAATATTTTCACAAAACGTACTGCAAGCTCCGCAATAGACACATTTTCCTGTATTAATTATTTCTTCTTCTAACTCTTTCCATCCTTTTTGGATTTTCTCGAACTGCATATTAACTCATTCCCTCCTTTAATTGAGTTAAAAACTCTTCAGCCTTTTGCTTTCCAAATTTAAAAGCTTCCATATTCTTTTCTAATGTTGAACTTGGAACAAATTGTTTTATAGTTTCTATTGCAGATTCTTCGGAGAAGATCTTAGTTACAACTGTAGATATTCCAAATAAGATTGTATTACCATATACTATGTTTCCAAATTTTTCTAATGCCATTTTTTGGATTGGTAAACCAAGATTTTTCATTTTACTTGCTGCTCGAAATTTCCCTAATATGGTGGATGAATCCCAAATGAGGAGTCCTGTATTTTCTTCTTTTTTAATTACTTCCTTTTTAACCTCTTTTGTTGCAGCATCCGAAAGAATAACAAGAAGATCAAAAGGTTTTAACGCTTTAGGATAATCAATCTGTTTGGATTCTCTATCTAAATCGATAACAACTTCAGCCCAGCTTCTTCCACCTCTTGCTTGCGCCCCATACGCTTCAGTTTGAGTTACTAATAATTCTTCACAGATGCCACTTGCGTATGCAATCATTTTACTCAAAGTAATTATACCTTGCCCACCATACCCGACAATTCTAATTTCGTATCGGTTCAATTTTTAGTCACCTTTCATTGCGATATTTTGAATTTTTTTATATTCTTCAGAATATTCAGACTTGCTTGGGTTATAGCGGAATTCTCCTATAATATATTTATTAAATAACTCCTCTTTACTCATGAATTTCGCTTGATTTATATGAATAGAATTTTTTTTAATCCACTCAAACATTTTCCCTCCAGTATCCATAATTTCCCCTTTTTCTCCTTTAGAACCCAGATTATCAAGATTTTTCCGCCCAAAATACGTAACACATGGAGTTATTACCTCAATTACCGAAGTTCCCTTGTGTTTTAATGCTTTTTTAAAGTATTTCATTAGAGTCCGAGGATGCGCAACAGTTGTGCGCGCTACATAGCTTGCACCCGCAGCTAAAGCAAGTTCTACACCATCTGATCGTGGTTCAAACATTTTATAGGGGGTAGTTGTGCTCATAGCTCCGTATAGAGTTGTCGGAGCTGCTTGACCACCGGTCATTCCATAAATAGAATTATTAAAGATAAAGAGTATGCAATCAAGATTTCGGCGACATAAATGGATAAAATGGTTCCCTCCTATTCCTAAACAATCTCCATCTCCTGAGAAAATGATGGGCTTCATTTTTGGGTTTGCCATTTTCATTCCAGTTGCGATTGCTGGGGCTCTACCATGAAGTGTTAGCATTTTTTGAGCATTTTTATGAACTAAGAAAAAGATTTGACTATAACACCCTATCCCAATAACTAATGGATATAATTTAGGATCTAACTTTTCATCTTCAAAGACTCTTGTATATAATTGTCCAATACTACCATATCCACAACCTCCACAGAATCGTGAAACAAGGGTTCCTAAAAGCATTCCTGAAAAAGAACTATCAAAATATGGATGTTCTGGTTTTTCACTTGGATATCTAACATCATCAGACATTTATTTCGCCACCTCCTCAATCACTCTTAAAATATCATCTGGATGATGTAAAGTAGCTACTTTAGGTACTTTAATAACTGGAATATTAAGATCAGTTACTCGTTCGACCTGTTCTGCAATCACTCCAGTATAATTCATTTCTGGAACAATTATAGCTTTAGCACCAGCAACGACTTTTTTAACTTTTTCTTTTGGAAATGGCCATACAGTAATTAATCTAAAAATTCCAACTTTAATTCCTTTTTTGCGAGCTATATCCACAGCCCTATAACTTGCCCGGACGGGGAGACCATATGAAATTATGATAATTTCTGCATCATCCAGTTTATATTCTTCCGTTAAGCTAATTTTATCTATATTATCTCTGATTTTATCAATCATAATTTTCATAAATCTTAATGAATTTTCTTCTGGCATTAGTATGCCATCTTGGTTATGCGGTAAATGAATGATTAAAGGAGGACAGAACTCAGTTCCTACGATATAAGGCTTTGGAATCATTAGTTTATGAGTATTAATATCCTCATATGTAAATTTTGCACCCGTGGTATCTTCTGGGATTGTACGATCAATAACTCTTTTTAAAATTTCTTCCTTTGGGGGTATATTTACTACTTCATGAATATGTCCCAAATAAGCGTCTGATAGAATGAAAATTGGAGATCTATACGTTTCCGCATAATTAAACGCTGTTATTGTTAAATCAAATAATTCTTGGCACGACATAGGGGCAAAAGCTATTACTTCAAACTCTCCATTTCCAGCAAATCTGGTTAAGCCTACATCGTTATGATGTGGAACAGTTACAAATCCTGTGCCCGGACCACAACGTTGAACATCACAAAAAACAAATGGAATTTCAATATTTGCTGCCATTGAAATAGTTTCCGTCATAAGTGATAGACCGGGTCCTGATGTAGCAGTCATTGCCTTAGCACCAACTAATGATGCACCCATTACTGCATTTATAGATGCTAGTTCATCCTCCATTTGCATACAACAGCCCCCAACTTCTGGTAGTCGTTTTGCTAGATGCTCAATTACCTCTGTACTCGGTGTTATTGGGTATCCCCCAAAAAATTTCAAACCTGACGAGAGAGCCCCTTCAGCCATAGCCACATTGCCCATCATCAAATACTTACCAGGTTTTAAGAATCTTTTACCATTTACATTACTCATATAATATCACCCTTTCTAAATTTTTGCCTCCTCTTTTTTAACTGTAATTTCATTCTCAATTTCTGGTACAATATATATTGCCCATATAGGACATGCATATTCACATCTTTTACAAGCAGTACAATATTTTTCCTTTCCCTCTTTCACTTTTGGCAAAAAAGCTACACGCATATTCAATTGGTCAGACATTTCTAATATTCCTGTAGGACAAACTGAAACACAAATTTCGCATCCTTGACATCTATGCTGATTTAACATTAATGAAAATCCTTTTTCTATATTAATTATTAATTTTGGGATTTTTTTCACCACTTTTATAAAATTTGTTTAAATTGAAATTAAAAATAATACTATTCTTAATTAGATTAGGATAAATTTAATCATTTCTTTTATTATTTTAAGTAAATAAAACTAAAATAGACCATCTAATTACAAAAAAAATAAAGAAAGAAAACCAGTTCTTGCTTAATCTTTTAATAAATCGTTAATTTTTTTAAAAAATTGTGTCATTATCTTTCTAGGTTATTTTTAATTTCCCTTGTTATTCAATTTTTTTTTGAATATACTTTAAGATAAATCTATGCACTCTTTTTATTTAAAAAAACAGAAAAATATTATATTTTAGACTAATGAGGCTTACCGAGCAAATACAGATGAAGAGAAGGGGCGATTTTTCTTGTTTATGTTATTTGTCTAAGAATTTATATAATCTAGCAAATTATTATGTTAGACAGGAATTTTTTTACCTGGATAATTGGTTGAGATATTACGATTTATGGTATATATTAAAAGACAAAGAACCTTATAAAAAACTATTATCACAAACAGCCCAGCAGATATTGAGATTATTAGACAAGAATTGGAAATCCTTTTTTAATTCTATGAAAGAATGGAAGGAACATCCAGAGAAATATCAACGAAGACCCAGACCCCCAAAATATAAGAAGAAAAAAGGAGAATTTATTGTCATTTTCACCAATCAACAATGTAGAATTAAAAATGGCTATTTATATTTTCCAAGAAAAGCAAAGTTATCACCAATTAAGACAAGAATAAGAAATCAATTACATCAAGTAAGAATAATTCCAAAAGGATTATATTATATTTTAGAGATTATATATCCCAAGGAAATAAATAATTTAAACCTAAATAAGGATAGGGTTATAGGAATGGATTTAGGGGTGAGCAATATTGTAACTATTGTAAATAATGTAGGGTTAAAGCCTACTATTATTAAGGGTGGTATTGTTAAATCCATAAATCAATTCTACAATAAAAGAATTGCTGAACTAAAATCAATTAAAGATAAGCAAGGAATTAAGTTTGAGACTAAAAGACTGCAAAGAATTGCCAGAAAACGGAACAACAAAATAAATGATATACTTCATAAGATTTCAAGAAATGTAATTAATTATTGCACTAAAAATAATTTCGGAACAATAATAATACATCAATTACATATATTAATAATAATTCCAAAAGGATTATATTATATTATAGATATTATATATCCCAATGAAATAAATAATTTAAACCTTAATAAGGATAGGGTTATAGGAATGGATTTAGGGGTGAGCAATATTGTAACTATTGTAAATAATGTAGGGTTAAAGCCTA
>JAHLWH010000229.1 GCA_019058015.1 Promethearchaeota archaeon
ATATTATTCACTTCTAAAATGGGAGTCACTTTACCTTATTAACACCTTATAACTTTAAGAGAAAAAAGAGTTAAAAGATTTATAGTCTTTAAAAATTAATTTGTTTAAAATTAATAACTTTTTTAAGAGCAAATTATATGATTTATATAGATTTAAATTTATCAGTTAAATGACACAATTTATAATGGGAGAGAGAACTTGAATCAATTAAAACACCAAGTAATTGAAATTCTAATAGAACATGTGAGAATTACTATGAATAGTATGAAAGAAATGCATTTATTTTATAAATTATGGACTGAAGCAAGAGATAAAAAAGAAATTAATGAAAAAAAAGAAAAAATAAACAATTTAGAAGAACAGGCGGATGAATTAAAAGCAAGAATTATAAAAAAATTCGCTGAAGCAGAATCACAAGGATTAAGTACATTATTGGATTTAGTTCTAAAAACTGATGGGATTTTAAATTATATAAATGAATTTACAGATAGAATATTGTATATTGATAAAAAGCTTTCAAAGAACATTAATGAAAGGATCAATTCTATCATAAAAAAATCTATAGATATGGGAGAAGCATTAACATGGGCAGTTAAAAGCTTATTAGGGCCAAGAGAGAAAGCATTTGATACATCAAAAAAATTGCATTTGCTAGAACATGAAATAGATTCACAATATAGAGATTTTGAGAATTATTTATACGATTCAACTGATTTAGATGTAATTACTATTTTAAAAGTAAAAGGAGCTGTCCAGAAAATTGAAGAAATGGCCGACTTAATTGAAAATATTGCAGATTTGATTCGAATTATAGCATATAGCTAATAACAATCTTAACAAAACATTAAATTAAAGGAATGCAAAATTTCTAAGGTTTAAACCATTTCAATATGTAATATGTTTTAGTCTGCGGATTTGCAATAATGAAGCGTTTCCTTACCGATGTCGCCAGTCTCCCAGCCCTTACTAATTCCATTGCTGAAATATTAGAATCGCTCCGCAATACTTGAATAATAAATGGGGAATGCTCAAGCCCGGGTCCTTTCTTATAGACCGCAAAATCGGCTCCAAATTTTAATGCGGGTCTACATATATATCCCTTATCTCTTAAATCTTTATAGATCTTGTATTTGTCCTCGAACATATTATGTTTTTTTTTGGCAAACTCAAAAAATTCTTCTGGTGTCAGATCTTTGTCCAATTCTACGTTAAAAATACTTATCCTTCTAGATTCCAATAGATATTGTGCTTCAATTAATGATAATTCAGTGGGTTTTGAATAATATTCTAATCTAGGTTTATTTATACCCAATGGGCTTCCAAAAAAACCTTTTTTTACATATAAATAAGAACCGTATAGCGGATTAAAGATAATTACCCTTGAATTGATTAATTTCGCAGGGATAACCTCTGGAATATCTTCTTCTTTGAGTTCATCAAGTGATATTGCGTTTTCCTTTACCATATACAATCATAAATCTGATTATTTGATTTATTTTAAGAGTTTATTTATACTAATATTTTTCGATCTTATTGAGTAAAGTTGGCAAATTTTTTTCTGAAGAAGTAAAAATTAGATAGAATATCATCATAGATTTTGTTAAAGATCATAAAGATTATTCAATTTTTATATTAAAATTTATTCAAATCTTATTATGAAAACATTTGATGTTTTAATAATTAGAAATCTCAAGGGTTGTTTAATTTATATATTAAATTCTATTTAATTAAATTAATAAAATCATATCCGGCATTGGATCATCTCCGATGGTATCCCTCAATTGTGGAAAAAGATTCTCATATCGAGCGCCTAAAGTAATCCGAAATGCCCCCACGGGCTATTGGATAGGGGTTGCGGGTTTCAGCCCGTGCGAATAAGGGACATTGATCCAAACTTCGCATAAACAATATTTATTAAATTCTTTTAATAATTTTATATGAATTTAATAAAAATGATAACCTAAATGATATCCTATTTAAATAAAATAAATAATGTTTAAAATGTAAATTAACGTTTTTATAATCAATATAAAAAACAAAATTCTATATTTTATAGTGAAAAATATGGTTTTAAAAAGACGAATGGCTGTAGCTGGTGGATTTTATCCAAGATATGAACCAGATTTGATATCAATTATCGAAGAATCATTTTTAGATAAAAATTTTGGAGTAGGAAAGCCTTTTAAATGTGAGAATCTAGAAAGTAGAACAATTTATGGAGGAATATCTCCGCATGCTGGATATGTTTATTCAGCTGCTTGTGCATCTTTTACATTTTTTAATTTATTTAAAGAGAAAATTCCTGATACAGTTATAGTTTTAGGTACAACCCATACAGGCTATAGTGGGATTGCTTTATTAGATGAAGGTTTTTGGGAAACCCCTTTAGGTGATATTGAGATCGATTCGGAATTTGGGAAAAAAATTGCAGAGAATAGCAATGCAATAAAAATCGACCAATCGGCATATCTTGGGTTCCCTCATAGTCGTGAGCATAACATTGAAGTTCAATTACCATTTATTGTTTACTGTTCGGATAATAAATCAAAATTAGTTCCCATCACAATAGGCTCTATGAATTTTGAAGTATTAAAAAATATCGCAATTGATATTGCAACCGTTATTAAGTCAGAAAAAAAAGATATCGTTGTAATTGCTTCTTCTGACATGACCCATAAGCAACCAAGGGATATAATGAACCCAAAAAAAGATTTAGAGGAAATGAGGGTTAAAGATCAAAAAGTTATGGATAATTTTAAGGAGAATAATCCTGAAAAGGTTTTTAATCACGCTAGAGCAACAACAGTGTGTGGGCCTCAAACAATAACTACTTTAATGCTTATCTGTAATAATTTAGATGTAAAAACTCCTGAAGTATTAAAATATTACACAAGTTATGCCAAGGGAGGGGGAACTGGACCGTGTGAGTATTGTGTAGGGTATTTTTCAGGGATTATGAAGATATAATTGAAATTAAACGCAATTAAAATGCTAGTTATAGACGAAGAATCAATAAAAAAAGCTAGAATTACTCTAGTTTTAATAACTATTAATGTAATGGCTTATTTTATAATAAATGTTGGACTTGGACAAGATTATGTGATATTACTCTCTCAAATCAATGAAAACGTTTATGAGGGAGAAGTTTATCGGCTTTTTACAGCAATATTTCTGCATGCTGATTTATTGCATCTCTTTAATAATATGATTTTTCTCTTTCTTTTTGGTATTGGAATAGAATCAAATTATCGTAGAATTGAATATATTGTGATTTACTTCATGTCCGGTTTTATTGGAAACCTATTTAGTCTATTTCTCTTACCTTTAAATGTCATTAGTTTAGGTGCATCTGGTTGTGTTTTTGGGCTAATTGGTGCTGCTATAATGAGTTATGTAAGATATGATAAAAGTGCAATCTTATTTGGAGTAATCTATTTAATGTTTTTTTTATTTCAATCAATAGGACCTGAGATTAATATTTGGGCACATTTGTTTGGTGGACTTTTTGGATTATTATTCGGATATTTAATAAATAAAAACAAAAATATAGTATTTTGAATTAATTTTTTTGGACCATATTATCTACATATTATACGCCCTCATATATATTTTCTCGCGTTTTATTTATATGTTTCCCTTACAAATCAAACGACACATATCGTTCGAGGAATTAAAAAATTTATTTCGTAAAACTGACAAGAAAAGCTTAGCGATA
>JAHLWH010000020.1 GCA_019058015.1 Promethearchaeota archaeon
ACAATCTTACCTAAATACATAACAGCAACTCTATCGCTTACATGTTCTACTACACTTAAGTCATGAGCTATAAAAAGATAAGTCAGTCCAAATTCTTCTTGGAGTTCATCTAATAAATTAAGAATCTGAGACTGAATAGAAACATCGAGCGCGGATACAGGTTCATCACAAATTATAAATTTTGAATTTACTGCTAAAGCTCTTGCAATTCCTATTCTCTGCCTTTGTCCACCACTGAATTCGTGCGGATACCTTTTTATATGATCAACCTCTAAACCAACCTTTTTCAATAAATCAATTACTCTATCCTGTATTTCAGACTTACTATATTTTTTCTGAATTACAAGTCCTTCACCAATTATTCTCCCCACATTCATTCGTGGGTTAAGAGAAGCAAATGGGTCTTGGAAAATAATTTGCATTTCCTTTCTCAATTCTAATAGTCTTTCTGAAGTTATTGAAAGTAAGTCTTCTCCATTATATTTAACCTTCCCTGAAGTAGGTTCAATTAATCTTATTATGCATCTTCCAGTTGTGGTTTTTCCACATCCACTCTCACCAACTAACCCAAGAGTCTCTCTTTTTTTTATATTAAATGAAACACCATCCACAGCTTTTACCCATCCAGATATTCTTTTAAAAACACCTGTTTTTACAGGAAAATATTTAACTAAATTTTCAACTTCAACTAAATTATCCATAAGACTCCTTCATACTTTATGCTTTTACCCAACATCTCAACAGATGACCAGGTTTAATTTTTAAAAGTTCTGGTTCCTCTTTTTCACATTTATCAATTTTATATCTACATCTTGGATTGAATTTACAACCAGGTGGAAAATTAAGAGGATCAGGAACTCCTCCTTCTATTACATCCAGTTTTTTCTTTCTCACATTTAACATTGGGATAGATTTTAAAAGTCCTTCAGTGTAGGGATGAACATGTTCTAAAAATATTTCTTCAACAGTTCCAAATTCCTGTATTTTACCAGCATACATAACTGCTACTCTATCTGATACTTCAGCAATTACTCCTAAATCATGCGTTATAAACAAAACTGCCATTTCTATACTGTCTTGAAGACTCTTAATCAGTTCAAGAATCTGCGCTTGAAGAGTTACATCTAATGCAGTTGTTGGTTCATCTGCTATTTAAAGACTTGGATTACATGAAAGAGCCATAGCTATCATTGCTCTTTGTCTCATCCCACCACTCAGTTCATGGGAATATCCTTTTAAGATTTCCCTTGGTCTTGGTATACCTACAAGTTTTATCATTTCTTCAGATTTATCTAAAGCTTCGTTTTTACTCATATTTTGATGAAGTATTAAAACCTCTGAAAGCTGCCTCCCAATTGTAAAAACTGGATTGAGTGAAGTCATTGGTTCCTGAAATATCATACTTATTTCATTCCCTCTTACTTTCCTCATTCTTTTCTGAGAAATTTTTAATAAATTCTCTCCTTTATATAAGACTTCCCCTTCTTCTATTTTTCCAGGTGGAGATTCAACTAATCTCATTATGGAGAGAGAGGTCACTGTTTTTCCACAGGCGGATTCACCTACAAGTCCCATTGTTTCACCTTTTCTAATATCAAAATCAACACCATCTACAGCTTTAACTACTCCATCATCGGTATGAAAATAAGTTTTTAATCCTTTTATTTTTATTATTTCATCATTTCCTATAATCATTAATTCCCCTTAATCTATCGAATTAATTTTGGGTCTAATGCATCTCTTAATCCATCACCAATAAAATTAATACACAAAACAGCAATTGAAATTAGAATTCCTGGTGGTAACCACAACCAAGGCATTCTACTTAATACTGATAACGATTGAGCTGCATGCATCATCTGACCCCAACTTGTATCAGGAAAAGCAACTCCTAAACCTAAAAAACTTAATGCTGCTTCAATTATAATAGCATCAGCTACTCCCATAGTTGCTGCTACTAAAACTGGAGCAAATGCATTTGGTAATAGATGAGTAAATATTATTCTAAAGTTATTTGCACCCAAACCTCTTGCAGCCAAAGTATATTCCATCTCTTTTAGCTTTAGAAATTCACCCCTTACAAGTCTTGCCACAGTAGTCCAACCTGTTAATCCAATAATTAACATAACATTATATATACTTGGACCTAAAATTGCAGCCACAAGAATAACTAATACTAACCAAGGAAATGAGATAATAACATCTGTAAATCTCATAAGGATAGCATCTATCCAGCCACCAAAAAAACCTGAAATAGCACCTATTAATATTCCAATAGAAACATATAAACAAACAGCAACCAATCCTATAGATAATGAAATTCTTGCACCATAAATGAGTCTTGATAATACATCACAGCCTAATTCATCAGTTCCTAAGATATGTTCTTTAGAAGGTGGTAATTTTTTATTAGCAAAATCAACTGTTGTTGCTGGATATGGTGCAATAAACTTAGAAAAAATTTCAACAATTACAAGACTAGCTCTTAATATCAATCCTACTACAGCTAATTTATTTTTCTTAAATCTTTTCCATATTATAGAACGAAGAGTTATAGGTTTTTTTGCAACAGTATAATCAATTTTCTTTTCAATTTCTTCTAATACAGGATTATTTCCCAAATTTTCACACTCCTAATTATTAAATAAACTTATAATTTTTAAATAAATTTATTTTTAATATTATTTATATCTTATTCTTGGGTCAACCACAGCATATAATATGTCTGCAATAAGATTTCCTAATAAAACCAGTATGGCTGTAACAAGAGTTGTTCCCATAAGTATTGGATAATCTCTTTGAAATACAGCCCCTACTGCTAATCTACCCATACCAGGCCAAGCAAAAATGGTTTCTGTTATAAAAGCTCCATTGAAAATGAAAGGTATGCTTAACCCAAAAAGAGTTACAATAGGAATTAAAGCATTTCTTAATGCATGTTTGTAAATAACATCTCTTTCCGAGATACCTTTTGACCTTGCTGTTCTTACATAATCTTCCCTTATTACCTCCAACATGCTTGACCTTGCATATCTTACAACAGGTGCAATTTGATAGAATGTTAAAACAGATATGGGTAGTATGAGATGTTTAATTCTGTCCCAAATGCTAAAAGGTATTCCTAATGTTTTCATTCCAGATGTTGGTAAGATACCAAATCTCACAGCAAAAATGTAAATAACTACTAAACCTAAGAAAAATATTGGCAAAGACATCCCAAAGAAAATGATTACAGTACTGGAGTAATCTAAAAGTGAATACTGTTTAGTCGCTGATAAAATACCAAAGGGTATAGCAATTAAAAAACTTAAAAATAGAGTTGTTCCTGCTAAAAGAGCTGTTGGACCAATTCTCTCTAATATATGTTTTGTAACAGGTCTTTTTGTATATAAAGACCAACCTAAATCTCCTTTTAGTAATCTAGTTAACCATCTAAAATATTGTACATAAATAGGATCATCAAAACCGTATAATCTTTCCAATCTTGCTCTTTCTTCAGGTTTAATATCTGGGTTAAAAAGCATAGCTTTGAGAGGATTACCTGGGCACATTTTAATCAAAAAGAAGGTTACAATTGTTATACCAATAACTATTGGTATTATCTGAATTACTCTTCTCATAATATATTGCCTCAACTAAAAATCACTCTCCTAAAAATTAATGATTATATAAACAATAAAAATATAAGATTTTTAAAACTATAAGTCTGATTCATAAAAAGTATAATTGAAAGATTATCTTTTTTCAATCATCATTAAAAATAATCTTTTTATTTAATTATAAAAATTATAAAATATTCTTTAATAAACAACATGCAGCCTAACTAGGCTGCATGTTGTTACTTTTTATTTTTTGAACAGGATAATTGGTACTATTCTTCTATCCAAACATTGAATATATCAAAGAACACTTTTGCTGCATAATCCCATAGACCTGATACTATTGTAACACCTTTAACTCTATCATTTACTGCAACAATTTCATTATCGTTATACAGGAAGATGGTTGGTAGTTCCTCTGCCAATATCTTTTCAAGTTCAAAATAAACTTCCTTTCTCTTCTCTGGGTCTACATATTTTACACCTTCCTCCCACATAGCATCTGTGGTTTCATATGCATATCCATAACCATTGTATCAGTCTGGATGTGCATATTTGCTGCTCCATATAACTGCTGCATCAGGATCAATACTAAGGCTCCAACCCATTAGATATGTATCATAGTCATCTGGCTCAATTTTTCTATCCTCAGGAAATGCATGTTCAGTAAGTGTTGGC
>JAHLWH010000230.1 GCA_019058015.1 Promethearchaeota archaeon
GGCTTTAACAGTGGGTTTATATGAAATAATAAAAGAACCATATTTAAATGGAAGAATTGGTCAAGTAAGGGACTTTGCAAAAAAATTAGCTCAGAATGGAATTCCGGTTATTCTTCCTCCGGGAGGTCATGCAGTTTATATTGACATGGAAAAGTTTTTTCAGGGAACAAATATGAAAATTGATGATTTTGGGGGTGTAGGTTTTACTATAGAGCTTTTAAAACATTACGGTATAAGAGCCTGTGAATTAGGGCCTTTTGCATTTGAATGGGATAAAAAACCTCCAGAACAGAGAAAAGATATTTTTAATTTGGTTCGATTTGCAGTGCCTCGGAATGTTTATAATGAATCTCATATTGCATATGCAGTTGCAGCAATAACTGAGTTATATCATGACAGGCAAAAAATTCCGAAAGTAAAAATCTCACGTGGGGCTGATCTTAGATTACGACATTTTCAAACTGGACTTCAACCTATTTATGATGGATAAAAAAATCTTTTCTAATCACTAAATCAATATAGAATTATAATATAAAAATCGCTGCTGCAATTACTGTTGTCCATTTTTTTTCTACTCCAACGGTTGCGGTTACCGTTATACTTTTTGTTTTAATTGCTTTTCCTTTTTCTATAAAAATTTTGATTTTTTCATTATAATCTAAATCTTGATTAAATCTGATACCCCAAGTTGTTCCTAACATAGATGCGGCTAAATCTTCAGCAAT
The DNA here is from genome assembly GCA_019058015.1 of Promethearchaeota archaeon. Taxonomy (GTDB): domain Archaea; phylum Asgardarchaeota; class Lokiarchaeia; order Sigyniarchaeales; family SOKP01; genus 6H3-1. Next base: position 726 of record JAHLWH010000230.1, read on the forward strand.
CATACCAGCTTTTCTACTTTCGATACCAAAAGCTTGATACTCACTAAGATATCCATAAGAATTATTATTCACTAATCTTGCAACACCAATTGAAGCTGAGAGCAGTTTATCTAATTCATTAGAATTAGATCTACTTATCACTGTATAGATAATTTGCCCAGGTTTTAGGAGTCTTAAGGCATCTGATAAAGAAATCTCCTCACATTCAGGAGGTATAATGGATGATACTTTTACTAAATTAAATTTTTCAATACCTGCATCTCTAAGTGCTAGCTCAAATGATTGTAATTTATCAAAATGATTTCCAACACCTTTAGTAAAAAAGATTTTTTTGGGGATCATATAATTTTACCTTTAATAATATTGCACAACTGCTATAGGTAAATAAAAAGATATTGAGTAAAGAAAATTTTTTAATTTTTTTTATCGAAAGTTTTTTCTAATACAATTATTATAGGTTTGAAACCTCCACCTTTACAGATTACATCAATTACTTTTTTATCACCATCATATGCAAAATTAATTCTTATTCTATCAACGCCCCAGGATCTTAAGAGTTTCATCGCTCTATCAGCCAATATCTTCCCTATACCTTTTCCAAGATATTCTTTCTTGGTTGCCCAACTTTCAAGATAACCAATATATTCACCAAGTGAAGTTTTTTTAGCTTCTAATACTCCTAGAGCTACAACTTTACCTTCAACTTCAGCAACTAATGTCATTCTTTTTAAATTGGGTTTAAATTGCCGTAATCCGGAAGATTCTCTCCATTTATCTTCATTAAATCCCATATCATATAATTCTGATAATTCTTTTAAAATTTCAAGAGTTTCTTTATAATCAGATTTTCGGTAATTTCGAATTATAATTTTATCTTCATCCATAATCAACACTATATTTATCTAAATTTTACATATATTTTTGTATTTCAATTAGTTGTGTAAAAATTTTTAATTTTTTATCTTTTTGAGATATATTCAAAATATAAGAATCTATATGGGGGTATAATGGGGCTACAAAGAGCAATTCCTCATGTGGATACCATTCATCAACGATTTCATTCAATATTTCTTTTTCAAAAAAATCTCTAATATGAGAAATTGTTACTTGCATAGAATTCATATTGCTTTCAGAATTGTTTTCAATAACAACTTCTAATTCTTGACTGTTTTTTGAAAAATTTATTTCTGAAATTTTAAAAGGATTAAAAGTTCCTTGTAACATTTTGGAAGAAGCTGCTTTTTCAAATAGATTTATATCATCATATGGTGCCCCTTTAAATCCTTTTAATGAAGAAATATAGAATCCCTTTAGTGTTAAAAAAGACATAGCTTTCTGTTTCTTAATTGAATCAGATTTACTGTCCATTACCACATCTCCAAAATATTTCAATATGGTATTATGAATATCAAAATTGATATTTCGTTTAATATCATAACTTTTTTTTATATTATCTAACATCGATTTCGTTTTAATGACTGCGCTTTTAGCAATTTCTCCCTCAATTAATTCCCATAGAACATCATTATATTTTTGTTGTATTATTTTTGAAAGCTTTTTGATAAGGGAACTTCCAAAAATTTCAATTTCATTAGGTACGGCGACAATAATAATAATAGTTTCTGGAGTGTCTTTTTTTAATCCTGCCCTCTCTTTTTTTCGTTCAGATTTCACTAAAAACTTTTTTGCAAAATATACTTTCTTTTTATATTCCAGATCCACATGATCCAATATTTCTTGTTCTTCAAAATCTAAAAACCAAATAGAATGAATGTTTATTGGTCGCATTACTTTAGGATCATATATTAATTTTTCATCTGGATAAGATAATAAAGGCATATGACCCCTCATTTCATCGAAATAAAGTAAAAAAACTTCACACAGATCTAACCTTGAAGAATCTCTTATGCTTTTATCATCAAATATGTTAGCCATAATATTATCAAAAAGATGAAATATTAAAAAAACAATATATCTCAAATAAACAAATATTAAAATTAAGATAAAATTTTTTGTATTGGTAAAGAATATATTGAATTTTTAACATCTTTATTTTATTTTTTTTTATCTTTTTTTTTTCAGCCAATCTTCTCTTAGCATATAATATCTCAAATCATCAAAATATTTTCCATCAATATATATCTCTTCTTTTAATGTCTCTTTTAATATGAATCCATGCTTCTCAGCAATATATGATGAAGGTTTGTTTGGAGCAATTACCAAGTATAAATTTTAATTCTATGGTCTAAATCTTTCTAAATATTGTTTAATGGTCCTAATTTCTTAATTTGATTTGTAAAAGTAGTTATTAATTCAGCAAATTTTTTCCCTTCACTTGCGGATATCCATTCAAGCCGAAATCTATCTTCTAACCCCAAGAATTTTAAGATTTTTGTTAATTGTTCAAATCTATCTTTTGTAAATTCATTCCCGCTAATATAATGACAATCTCCTATATGACACCCAGTGACTAACACACCATCTATATTATCCTTAAAAGATTTTAAAATAAAAGCTGGTTCAACTCGACCCGAACACATTACTCGAATTATCCTAATAGAGGCAGGATATTGAAAACGAGATACTCCAGCCAAATCTGCTCCAGCATAGCTACACCAATTACAACAAAAACATACTATATTAGGTTTAAATTCTATATCTTGTTTTTTACTTGATTTTTCTACGATTTTCATATTTTTTCATTCATTCTCTTTAATTTTTTAAATATGCCTCAATCATCGCATTTATTTGTTTAAAACTAAAATGCTTAATAATAATTGCCGAATTAGGGCATTGAACACCACAGGTACCACATCCTTTGCATAACGCAGAATTAACATTGGATTTTTTTAAACGAAGTGTATAATCTTCAAATGTTTTTTCAACCTCAATTAATTCTATTGCGTTATATGGACAAACATCAGCACATTTCCCGCAGCCGATACAATAATCTTCTATTACTTCAGCAACAAGACCAGAAGTTTTCATTTCTTTAGCACCTAAAATTCTGATGGCTCTTCCAGCTGCACCATTTGCTTGAGCTATTGATTCTTGAATATTCTTAGGCCAATGAGCACAACCACATAAAAATACTCCATCTGTTGCAAAATCAATTGGTCTTAGTTTAACGTGAGCTTCTAGAAAAAAACCGCTTTGATCTTGCGGAACTTTCAGCATTTTTGATAATTCTTTAAAATTTTCAGGTGCAATCATAGGTGTAGCTAAAATTATAAGATCGCTATAAAATTCTACATCTCCTTTTAAATTGTGTTCGAATAGGGTAATTTTATAATTAAATTTTCTATTTTGAGTTTTTGAAATTATAGGAAGTTTATCCAATGAATATCTTAAGAATAAAGCGTTTTTTCTTGAATCCCTATAAAATTCTTCATTCCCTTTTTTGGACATTTGAAGATCTCGATAAATTAAAATTAATGCCAAATCAGGTTTTAATTTTTTTAGGATATTAATATTCTTTAATGCATTTGTACAACATATATTAGAACAATATGTTATACCCTTTTTTTGTCTGGAGTTCACACATAAAATAAAGGTAATACTTTTAATATTATCTAGCCATTCTATATTTTCTTTCCTTAATTTTTGCTCTAATTCAAGTTGTGTAATAACATTTTTTTCTTTTTTGTAATTGTATATTGTTTCCGGTATCAACTCTTTCGATCCAGTTGCAACAATTATTATTCCAACTTTTATATTATTAACTTTATTTCCTTTAGTAGTTATTATAACATCATAATTTCCAATATATCCCCTAATTTCCGTGATATTTGAATTTAAATAAATATTAATGTTTGAATGTGATTTTACTTTATTTACAAAAGGTTCTAAAAATTCTGAGGCTTTTTGATATCCTGGGAAAATTTGATATAAATTATTTAAATTTCCACCAAGTTGAGATTCCTTTTCTACAAGATGGGTTGTAAACCCTTGTTTTGCAATATTTAATGTGGCGCTTAAACCAGAGATGCCACCACCGATTATTAATGCCTCTGAAGTAATTGGTAATTTTGATTCTTTTTGTGGTTTTAATAATCTCGATTTTGCAACAGCCATTTCTATGAGGTCTTTGGCTTTCTTAGTACCATCCACTTTTTGTTCCATATGTACCCAAGAACATTGATCTCGAATATTAACCATTTCAAAAAGATATTTATTCAAACCCGCTTCTTCACATGTTTCTTGAAATAATTTTTCATGAGTTCTAGGCGTACACGACGCAACAATAAATCTATTTAAATCATATTCAGCAATCAATTCCTTAATACTAGTTTGGGAATCACTAGAACATGAATATAAATTATCTACTGTAATATTCACATTGGGTAATGTTTTGATATATTCTACAACCTGGGGAACATCTACATATTTTCCAATATTTATTCCACAATGGCAAATCATAACACCTATGCAAGGTTCATCTTCTAAGTTTATCTTTTTTTCAGGTACAGATACTACCTTTTCTTTTAACAGAGTATTTCTCACTGGATATAGTAATGTTGAAACCTTATTTGCTACTCCACTTGCATCAGCAACTGTTTCAGGGATATCTAATGGTCCTTGACAAAAACCACATAGAAAAATTCCCTCTCGTACAGATGATAATTTATCGTATAATGTCTTTTCCTTAAAAAATTTATATTTATCAATATTTATTCCTAATATTTTGGCAACTTTCTCAGAATCCTCAGATGGAACCAATGGTGTTGCCAAGATTACTAAATTTGCCCTTAAATCGTTAAACTTTCCATCATTGAGATCTTCATAATGTATAATTAAATCTTTGGTTTCAGGATCTTCTACTATTTTGCTAATTTTTGAATTAAAATATTTGACCCCATACTCATCTTGTGCTCTTTGAGTATATTCATAAAAATTTTTTCCATATGCCCTCAAATCATGCCTAAAAATATAACATTCTGAAGAATTCGAATGTTCTTTAGTAATTATTGCTTCCTTTGCTATATACATACAACAGACACTAGAACAATAAGGAATTCCAATATGAAAATCTCTAGAACCAGCACATTGTATAAAAGCAATTTTTTGGGGTTCCTTTTCATCTGATAATCTTAAAACGTGCCCCTCGAATGGACCAGAAGCACATAAAATCCTTTCATACTCTAAAGAGGTAATAACATTTTCATATTTATAACCCCAATTATCTGGAAGTTTAGAAGCTAACATATCAAAACCAATAGCAACTATAATTGCCCCAACTTCTATTTGGACTTCTTCTGGTTTCTGCTCAAAATTAATCGCTTGTGCCTCACAGATTCTTTCACAAACTTTACATACTCCTTTATTTAAAAATAAACACATGTCTGAGTCAATTAGATAGACTGGAGGAACAGCTTGTGGAAATGGGATATAAATAGATTTTCTTTTTCCCAAGTTCATATCAAAAATATTTGGAGCCTCAATCTTAGGACATTTCGAGGCACAATCGCCACAACCCGTACATTTATTCTCATCCACATATCTTGGTTTTTTTAAAATTTTTATATAAAAATGACCTACATGACCTGATACTTCAATGACTTCTGAATAAGTCATTAATTCAATATTTGGATTTCTAAAAATCTCAACCATTTTTGGAGCAAGGATACATAAAGAACAATCATTAGTAGGAAATGTTTTGTCTAATTGAGCCATACGCCCTCCAATTGAAGGAGTCTTTTCTACTAGAAATACTTTAAATCCCATTTCAGTTAAATCTAAGGAGGCTTGAATTCCTGCAATACCTCCACCAATTACTAAGACTGCTCCGATTAAATCATCAGTTTGACTTTTTTGTGATGATTTTTTACTTTTACTCATTTTGTAGATACCTACTTATTTTGTTTTGAGGGTATAACTTCAATAACGTTTTCCAAGAGATTTGATAAATCTATTACATTAATATCTTGGACAGTTTCTGTATCATTTTGAAGGCATCTAAAGTGAATTTCACATTTTGGACAAGTAGTAATTAAATTATCAGCAACATCTTTAGCTTCCAACATTCTATGATATCGAAGTGCTTTTGCTTGTTCAGAGCAATTTAGCCAACAACTTACTCCGCAACATAAAGAATTGGATTTATTGTGAACCATTTCATTATATACATAACCTACTTTTTCCAATTCTTTAAAAATATATCTTATTTTTTCATATATATTAAAAGATTTTGGTAAAAATCTACTTAATCTACATGGATCATGATAAGTTAATTTGAGTATTTTTGTGTTTTTCTTTTCCTTTTTAAATTTAATTTTATTTTCCTTCAATTTCTCATAAAGATATTCAACAAGGTGTTTAACCTCAATATTAAAATTCTCAAACATCGAAGGATAATCAATTTTAAGAGTCCTATACCCTTCTGCACAAGAAGTTACTATTAAAGAAGCTCCACTTCTTTCAAAAGCTTTTATATTATGGATTGCTAATTTTTTAAAAGCTTCGATTTTACCTTGCCACAATAAATCATGACCACAACATTTTTCATCTTTCAATAAAACTATTGGTTCATTTTCAATTTTGCATAATATTTTTAAAGTATCTACAGCATTATTCATTGACTCATCGAATTCATAATAAAAAAGGGGAGCACATCCTACAAAATATAAGATATTTCCCTCTTCTGATACCTTACACCCAGAAGGAACCCACTCAAAAGTCTTTTCCGGAGTAATATTTTCTTTACTCATAATTTCCGAAAGAAGTGTATAGAATCCCTTATGAGCAATTTTAGGCATAATTCCGGCATCCAACATTTTATTTCTTGCATCACGTACTATTTCAGCAAAATTAACTTCATGTGGACATTTTTCAAGGCAAGAATTGCAAGTTAAGCAATCCCAAAGCATTCCACTTTCAACAATTCGATCTTCAAAACCTTCAATGATCAGTTGTATTATCCTACTAGGAGTGTATTTTTGGATTCTTCCCATTTGGCAAATGCCACTACACATAGCACATTGATAGCAATTATTAAGATATTCTCTTAATTTTCCTTTTATAACCATAGAATTGTTAGAAATTTGAGTAATTTTAAAATTTAACTCCTAAATTTTTTTGCGATAAATTATATCTATCTTCTTTATATTTTGAAAACTGAATTAATTTTTCTAACATTTTTTCTCTTTTTCCTTCTAAATCCTCTAAAACTTTTATATATCCCTCATTTATAGCGGATTTAACAATATTTGTTCCAAGTTTGGTTCTAGGTATAGTTGTTGTATATTTTTCAGGTGATGATAACCCACCAAATGAAATATCTGCATAAATATTAGTAAAATCATTACATGCATTACAAGCGGAACGTATATAATCTGATAATTCACTAAACGATATATGCTGAATAATTTCACTTCCTTTTAATTTTATTAACATATCTTCCTTAATATTTAATTTCTCAATCTCTTCAATTTTTAAATTAAATTGAGTTTCAAATTTCTCTTTTTTATCTTTACCCATTGTAAAATTTCCATAACAAAATAATCCAAGAAGATATTTTATATTTTGAGAGGGGGTAACCCCCATTTCATGCATACATCTTATCGTATAAATTTGACAAGGCGTTCCTATAACAGCTAACTTTTTAAATTTATATCTATTTAATGCCATAATTGTAGGACTATAAGTACTAAAATTAGCAATTTCTGTTACTTGTGAAGAAATATCAAAATGAGAACCTGCAGCTAAAATTAAATCATTTTTAGATTTTGCAATCATTGAATCTCTCGAAAATGGTCCCAACTTTTTTGAAACGATTGCTCCATCAATTAAATTATGTTCCAATAAATACAATAATATAGCAGATACTACTCCACCATCAGTTCCATTTTTTAAGAGATCTTTATCTAATGCTTGAAATGAATATATCTCTTTATAATTACCAAGTGGTTTGATATAATTATATTGATTATTTAAATTATTTTCTAATACTTTAGTTTGTGGACAAATATGATAACATATTCCGCACTCTAAGCATTCTTTTTCATTTATAAATTGTGGTGGCAAATCTGGTTTAATAAAATCAATAATCCTATAATCAGCAGAACTACAAAAACTTACACACCCACCACATAATTGACAAATGCCTTTATCATGAACTTCTTTAATTAAATCTTTAAAATTTTTTATTCGTTTATCTTGACTCATTTTTCAACAAAATTTTATTATTTTTTTACATTGAATTCAATTTTTTTGCATTTTGAATTTTTAATTCTTGAAATTTTCTTAACCAAACCGAATCCAGGTTTTACTTCAGCTAAATCCTTAACTTCTACTAAATTGCCATTTATCAATTTATTAAATAAATCATTTCCAACTTTTGTTCTTGTAATAACTGAAGACCAACCTGCACTTGAGCCTATTGAACCTACTGAAATATCTGCAAATTCGGATGTTAAATCACTACAATAATGGCATACATCTCTTGCTAAGGAAGTTAATTCTTTTAATGGAACTTTGGCTTCTTCTCCATTTTTATCTTTGACAATAAATTTTCCTCCACTAATGTCCATTTTTAAAATGTTCTCTAATTTCTTATTAAAAATTTCAGTGCTTATATTGATAACATTATCATAGCTGAATGATTCCATGCAGAATAAACCAATAGTATATTTAATATTATTAAAAATAGATGTTCCAATTGGATAAATACTTCCTTTTTTGAGTGCTAACATCATACATGGAGTTCCAACGACTGCAATTTTATCAAATTTTTGTGCTTCATTCAAAATTGTTAAACTTGGAGAATTAGCATATTTTGTACCAGCGGTTTTATAAAGACCATCAACATTTTCAATTATAATAGGTTTTGGTCTCCAAATATCTTCAGAATGGGTTACTGCTATCGCAGCATCAATTTCTTTTTCTTTCAGTAAATAATATAATAATGTTGTTACTATACCACCATCTTGGCATACTTCTTTAATTTCATCACTTTTTGTACTTGCAGTATATGCATTTATATAATAATTACTTGCGGCACCATCCTTCAAATTAGGATTTAATTTATTTAAAACTGTAAAAATATGCTCAGATGGAAATGACCTCGGGCAAACAGAAAAACAAAGTCCGCATTTAATGCAAGTCTCAGAATCAATTTTAAGATCATCTGCAAATACTGTTATTGAGCCAACTGGGCATATTGATGAACAATAACCGCAATTACAACAAAAATTATTCTCAAATACTAAAGAAACTGGCTCAAAATAATTTTCTCGAAAAGAATTATCAAGGGATTTGGCTTGATATCGAACAATTTCAATCTTTATTTCTTTATCTATCAAATTTCCCTCTTTATTTTTTACTTTTTTGATTTCTGTCTTTATTTCAATTAATTTTTCAACATAACCTTGTTGGGTTAAATATTCAACTGTTGGTACTAATTTTTTCTTATCATATTCCACTTTCTCCACTATTTCTTCAAGAGTAAGCGGAGGAAGCCCCATTAATTTTTTTAATATTAAATTTCTTTCTGTCTCAGCATCGAGAAGTGAATCTAAAATAAAATTAAAATCTTCCTCACTAAATCTTCCAAATTTTAAAATATCATCTTTTCCTTCATATAACGCACGAATTTGAAAATTACTTATAGCGTTATATGTAGATTCCATTAAATTTTTTAGATCAATATTTTCTATAAGATCCACCTTCCTAATTAAATTTTTTTAAGCCCCCATATCCCTTGCAGGGATGTCCCAATAAAATTTCTTAATTTTAAGCTTTCATTTTAAAGATCATTCAAATGGGGGTTTTGGTTATTAATTTTTTATCTACTTCTTTTATTTCTGCCTTAATAACTGCTTGATCTGTTTTTAATGGATTCAATCCCAATTTTTCTACTTTATTTACCATATCTTCGACCGATTTTACAAATTTTACAGCTTCAGCTCCAGAGCAGTTATACATGTTTACTCGGTCTCCTCCCAGACCACGCCTATCTAGAATTCTCTTAACAAATTTGACATGCTTTGCGGCAATAAAGTTTCCAGTTTTAAATTCACATTGATTTTCTTGTCATCCTACAACCATTACTCCATCGGCACCATTATTAATTGCATAAATTAGGTGTTTTATATCGACTCTACCTGTACATCGCAGACGAATAATTTTTACATTGGGAGTATATTTCAATCTTGAAACACCAGCTAAATCTGCAGCACTATAACCTCATTTATTACAAGCAAACGTAATGATATTCATTTTCATATATCTCACCTGAATTTTTCGGTTTATACATTTACTTCCATTATTAATGCTAGAACTTGATTAAATATTTGATCATCTGTATAATATCTAATTTGTATTGCTTGAGTTGGACAACATGTTGCACAGATTCCACACCCGTCACAATTGATCTCATCGACCTCAGCAATTTTTCCTTCAGGTACAATAATAGTATTCTTTGGACAAATTTTTTCGCAGCGATAACAAGAAATACAATTTTTTTCATTAACAATCGCACATATTAATTCAAGCTCCGCTTCTCCCTTGGATGTCAATTCTGCAACCTTACTTGCGGCTGCTCTCGCTTGAGAAACCGAGTATGATATATTTTTTGGTCCTTGCGCAAACCCACAAATATAAATCCCTAGATATTTAGTTTCCTGAGGGCTTAAGCCAAAATGATGTTCAGTCAGGTATCCATTTGTATCATAATCAATTCCAAGAACATCTGCTATTTGTCTCGTTCCTTTAGATGGTAATACTGCAGTTGATAAAACAACTAAGTCTGCATCAATTTTTATTATCTCATCTGTTAATGAAGAATATACTCTTACCTTGAGATTTTTGGTTTCAGAATCCTCTATTAGTTCTGGAACTTTACCCCGAATAAAGTCAATACCTTTATCACGAGTTCTCATATAGTATTCTTCAAAGTTCTTTTCAAATGCTCTTATATCAATGTAGCAGATGGTTATATGGCAATCAGGGATTTCTTCTTTAAGTAATTTAGCATTTTTTAAAGCGATCATGCAACACACACCAGAACAATACGCATTTTCTGTATCTCTCGAGCCAACACATTGAATAAATAATATTTCTTTAGGTGTTTTTCCATCTGATGGTCTTTTTACATGGCCCATTGTTGGACCATTTGGTGCTAATATCCTTTCAAGCTGGATTTCGTTTATAACATTTTGATATTCTCCATATCCATATTCTGTAGGATTATATAAGTCCCAACCCGTTGCAACTATTATTGTACCCACTTCAATTTCGATACATTCAGGTTCTTGACTCAAATCAATTGCATGTGGCTCGCAAGCATCTACACAAGCATATCATTCAACGCAAGATTCTTTTTCAAGATCATAAACAAAAGGAATAGCTTGCCCAAAAGATATATCGATACATTTTCTTGAACCTAAATTTTCTTGCCAATAATTTGGTATGTAAATTGGACATACTGGCGTACAATCTCCACAACCATTGCACAAATCTTCTATAACATATCTAGGTTTTTTCTTTATCGTAACTTCATAATTTCCAACATATCCTTCAACTTTATCAACTTCACTACAACTAATAATTTCAATATTCTCATTTCGATTAGCTTCAAGCATTTTTGGACCAAGAATTCATATAGAACAATCATCAGTTGGAAATGTTCGATCTAACTGAGCCATTCTGCCCCCAATTGTAGTTTTACTCTCTATTACATACACCCTTATTCCTTGATTTGCCAGATCTAATGCCGCATTTAATCCAGCGATTCCTCCACCAACTACTAAAGTAGATTTTTTTATAGGGATAATTTTTGTCGGTACTATTTCCAATCTTTTAGCCCTTTCATAACCTGCTCTGCTTAAAATCTTTGCTTTATCGGTTGCTGAAACTTCGTCTTCAGTAATCCAAGAACATTGTTCTCTAATATTTACCATTTGAAAATAAAATTTACTAAGTCCTGCCCGTTCTAAAGACTCTCTATAAATCGGTTCATGAGTTCTAGGAGTTCAAGCTGCAACTACAACCCGATTAATCTTTTTTTCTTTGATATCGTCCATTATTAATTTCTGTCCTTGTTCAGTACATAAAAAACTAAAGATGCGACTTGTTTCAACATTATCAAATTGTTTCATATACTCTGCAACTTCAGAACAATCAACTTTCGCAGAAATATTCAAGCCTCATTGACATGCATAATATCCAATGCGTAAAATTTCTTTACTCAATTTTTTTTCACATCAACTCGTTTTATGATTTTTATTTAAAAATTTATACTATTAGATTAAAAAATTTAAAATGCTCCAAATTAAAAAAATTTTTTATATTAATTTTCAGATTCAATAATTTTACATTTAGAAATTACCTTATTTAATAACTTTTATCTTAATGATTATATAAATTATTCGATACTGACAGAAATGGAAAATAGAATAATTATTCGTTTCGAGAAACCATAAGAAATTATTTTAAGTTATACGGTTTCGGTTATTATTTCCGATTCTCCAAATATTTGTATGAGATTACTTTCGAGACTGATAACTTTGTTAATAATAATTTCGAAAACTAATAAAAAATAAAAAAAGAATTTTCAAATCCAAAAATATATTTAATAAAATTCATTAAATTCCTATAGAAATTTAATAACAAGAACAAGATTTGCAAAAGACAGACAATAGAACTATTAAGTAAATATTTCAATTCAAGTAATAGAGCAAACATTAAAAGAGATGCGGTTAAACATTTGGGAGAAATTGGTGATGAAAAAATTCTTAAGCATCTTTTATAATGTGTAGGAAATTATCATTGAAAAGTTCGGCTCTTAACTACTAAAATGATAAAAAAATTGAAGCAAGATCGACAAAATAATCAATAACTTATCTGTTTTTACTTGATGTCTTTTTTTAAAAATTAAATTACTATTTAATTTTAATAATTTTTTTTAAGGATAAAGTTTTTTATAAAGTAATTATAACCAAATCTCTGTGTAAATAGAGGTTTTATAGAGTGAGTGAAGAAGTAAATAAAGTAAGATCTGAATCTAAATATGAACATTCTTTTGAATATATAAAAAAGAAATTAGAAGGGAAAAAAGATTCATTTGGAAAATTAGTAAAGGAAGTTATAAGAACAGGTGTTTGCACTCATTGTGGCACTTGTGCAGCGATTTGCAGTGCTCTTGAATGGGATCCAATTTTAGAAGAACCACGATTAGTCGGTCAATGTTCTGGGTGTGGAATTTGTTATAATCAATGTCCGAGGACTATTACTAATCCCGAACAACTTGTTGGTCATTTTAAAACAGGTTATGTTACGAAAAGTGGAATTCCTGAAGTTATTAGTGGTCAGGACGGAGGAACCGTTACGAGCTTATTATGTTATTTATTTGATGAAAATTTGATTGATGGAGCAGTTGTTACTAAAAAAAATCCAAATAAACCATGGGTTCCGTTGCCTCAACTTATTACTACTAAAGAAGAAGCTATCGAAGCTTCTGGTTCTATTTATAGCCATTCACAAACAGTTGATTCTTTAATGGACGGGATTAGAAATGACATGGGCTCTATCGCATTTGTAGGAACTCCTTGCAACATAGATGCTGTGTTTAAAATGGAAAGTAGTCCACTTGGAATGTTAAAATATTTTATGAGAGCACATGTTTTTAAAATTGGATTATTTTGTATGGATTCATTTTCACATGAAGCATTATTACCATTTTTTGAGAAGGAGGGAATTAATTTAGCGGAAATAACAAAAATGGATATCAATAAAGGAAGATTTTATCTTTATAAAGGAGATACAGAAGTAAAATCCTATAAAATAAAGGAATTAGATAAATTTAAATCATCAAGTTGCAATTTTTGCACAGATTTAGCTGCTGAAAATGCTGATATCTCGGTGGGTTCTGTTGGAAGTGGACCGATGAAAAACACAGTTTTAGCACGATCAGGTATAGGAGTAGAAATTATGGAGGACGCTATAAAAAAGGGATATTTTCTTTCTGAACCATTTTCAGTGGAAAATTTAAATTCTGTCTTGTTCCTAGCAAGATTAAAGAAAGTATCTCAATATACGGTTCTTAAAAGGAAGGTTTTTATAGTTAAAGATATAGATAGAGAAGAACCATTTAGACCAAGACCAGAATTGAAAGAGCAAGCTGAGGTCGCAACGCCGTTTGGAACAAGAAAAATATTAAGGATTACTCAAAAACTGAATGAAAGTCAAACGGCTACTACAATTACAATAGAAAATGTTATTGGATATCTTCTTGAAAATTTACAAATTAGGGTTGCTGTTGTGGAAGAACTATTCGAAAAACGACCTTGGAGTACAACAATAAAAGAAATTTTTCCTTTTGAATCTATTCAGATTAGTTATCCATTAGAAATTAAAGATGGAAAACATGTTCTTGGAGAAATAATTATAGATATTTCTGATTCACATAGAAAACTCTTTTTTAAGAAATACTCTCTGAAACCAAAAGAAAAAAAATCAAAATAATAGATAAAACAATTTTTCAACAAAATTTTTATAAAATCAAATTAAAAATTTAAATAAGAATAAACGAGATATAAAAAAATGAAAATTAGTTTAATAGGATTGTCTGGTTGTGGCAAAACCTCTTTATATTCGGTAATATTCGCGGAAAAAACACCTGAAGAAACAAAGAGATTATCTCCAACGATACTCTATGAAACAAGAAGGCATCCTTTTTTAGGATTAGAAATATCAATTTTTGACTTTGGAGGCCAAGACCAATACATCAAAGAATATCTTGATAAGCCGAAAATATTCATGGGTACGGATGTTTTGATTCCCGTGGTTGATTTGCACGATCCAAATTCTTTTGATAAATCAAAAAAGTATTTTGAAGATGTTATAAAACTTTATAAAGAGAATTATCAGAAACCAAAAATTTGTATGTTTTATCATAAATATGATACTGAAGATTATCAAAAGGAACTTTTAGATACAAATATAATAAAAGCTCGAGAGATTTTTTCGGACATATTCAAAGATTATAAGCCACAAACTTTTCTAACGAGTATCTATGATCAACAAAATTTAACAAAGATCTTCAGAGATATATTAATGGGATCTTATTCAGAATTAAAGGGTCATATAGAAAAAGCGGAAAAGCACTTACAGGAGATAAATGCGAGAATTATTATTTCCGATATATCAGGAAATGTATTAGTTCATAATGTTCAAGGAGTTTCAAGCGGACTATCATTAAGGGCAGATTTAAGAGATTTTATTAGTTCCTGTAATGTAATTAGAGAGAATGTTTTTTTATCTGATTCTGCAGAGTTTAAAGGAAATTCAGAAGAAGGTAAAGAACTTCAACTGTATATTTTTAAATATATATTAGCTGTTTTAATAATGAAATCGGAAGGGGAATTGGATCCTGAATCTTCTGAGAAGATTCGTGTATTGTTAAAAGATATGAAATTATTTTCTGACATAATTGTTTCTATTCATTCTGAATAATATTTTTAAAACGATCAAACGATAAAAATGAAATTAAGTCTTGATAATGATGATAGTATCATTTTGGGAGATTATCTTAATGTAATTACTAAAACTACATTTGAAGAAACAACTGAGATCTTGTGGGGAGGTTTAAAATTAATTTCTAAAAACCCATGTAAAAGAGACTTAATTATAACCAAATCTGAAATATTCAATCAAGGTACTTTTGAGGCTGGAGAATATATAAGAAAAAGATCACAACTTATTAATCCCAACGTAGTTCCAACAATTCCAGCAAGAAATATTCACTACTTAGTTAAAATGACTTTAAGAATTAAAAGTCCTCTTAATTCTCAAAAAGAAATAGAAATTTTTAAAGAAAATCCCATTAAAATTTTTCCAAAAGAGAATATATATCATAATAGAATTCCCACTCCAATTAAATTAATTATGTCTGGGATAGATCTTGAAATTTCTAAAGATATTTTTAAACCAGGCGAGGCTATTAAGATTGATTATAAAACAAGCAATTTAGCATTATTTCAAATAAGATTAAAACAAAAGGCTAATTTAATATGTATTTGTGAACCTTTTGGTGAACAATGTGGAAGTACTGAGGAATTACCACCAGTGATTGCTGGTGGAGCAAAAACATCCAAAACAGATCACGGTTTTCTATTGATAAAAATTCCAAATCACGCTGAACCAAGTCATGAATATCTTTGGGAACCTCAAGAAAAAGAACAGTGGGGAGTTAAATTTGGGGATTATTCTAAATGGTTTCTGGAGATAATAGGAAATAGGAAAAGAGAAGTCGGGGGAGATATAATCTCTTTTGAAATCCCAATTACTATTAAACCTCAAAAACAACAAAATATAATCGAAACTGGTTTATTTAGAGAAAGAGAAGAGGGTTTAGAATTATTTGAAGCCCCTCCTGCAATAAAAAAAGGTATGAATATAATTTCTATTGATACTGATAAAGATACTTCTATAAGTACATTTATTTATAAATTGCGAATAAAAAATAATCTCAAAGATATTCTTAATGGTGTTACAATAGAAAACTCAGGTATTCAACGAGGTCTATTCGAGACCTATAAGCATATGACAGGTTTTAATTCATGGCTACCAGGAGAAGAAAAAATAATTGAATATAAAACAAGGCAAGAAATCGATACTTTAATTTCTACTATCAAAACAAATTCTCAAAAACAAACTAGAATTCAAACAATTCTATGAGATAATTTAATTCGTAAGACTATTAAAATGAATAAAATTGTATTCAAATTATTTCAAATAATATTATCAAACAGATTTTGACAAACTACTTGTGGCGTTAGTCCGAACGCCTCTATCCCATCCACTACAAGAGTATATGGGAATTCTTTTCCACAATTGAGGGATACCCTCGGAGCTGATCCGATGCAAAATTAATTCTTTCTTGTAATAAACAAGCAAAATAAGCATTTAAATTTAAAAAGACAACAGATTTTCTATAAAGTGAAAAACTCTAAAGAATTCAATGATATTATCAAATGATATTAATCTTTATGGAATTTATTATTTTTGGTAACTATATAATTTTCAAAATATTTTTTGAATATCTTAATTTTTTAAAAGAAATATTTTATTTTAAATGCAAATTTTGTTTATATTCTTATGAAATCTTTATGTTATTTGATTTAGAATCATCTAAGATTTAATTCTAAGTAAGAATCAAGTGAAATATTTATGTTAAAAAGGCATAATATATTATATATAAAAGAAAAAAATAATTCAAATTCCTTAAGAAAAAATAGATTGATACATTAAGATGAGAAGTATATTTCCGAACTTAACAGAACAAGAAATGGCGTGGAAAAATGAGGTTGATGAAACGTTAAAAAATGAGCTCGCTCCTTTTATTGACAACATTGAAAATGGAATAAAGGAAATGTGGGATATTATAAAATCTCTTGGTAAAAAAGGATATTGTGGTGTTACATTTCCCAAACGCTTTGGAGGGTTAGGACTTCCCACGAAATATGAATTAATATTATCTGAAGCTATTTCTGGTTATAGTTTATCTGTTGATATGGCAAGATTATCAGGATCTTATCCAGCTTTTTTAATTCGAATGTTTGGTAAAACAAAACAACTAAGAAATTATGTTGAAGATTTAGTAAAAGGAGAAAAAATTGGAGCTTTTTGTTTTACTGAGCCTGATGCAGGGAGTGATTTATCACGAATGAAAACAATTGCTGAGAAAGATGAAAATGCCGATGAATATATCTTAACAGGTGAAAAGCGGTTTATTGTAAATGGTAGTATTGCAGATTATCTTGTTGTATATGCTCGTAATGGAGCTTTTATAATAGAATCTGCGTGGGATGGTTTTGAAGTTATTGAAGAATATCAAATGATGGGACTTCACGGACTACATCTTGGGCATTTAAAACTTAATCAAATAAGAATCCCATTTGAAAATGCGTTATTTTTCAAAGAATTAAAAAAAGATTCACCCAAACGCTCATCCGGCAAGACATCAGCCATTGCAAGTTTGCAAAATATGCTTGTTCCTGAACGAGTTGCATTGTCAGTTCAAGCTCTAGGAGTCGCAAAGACGGCATTATATATTGCTATAAAATACTCTCAAGAAAGGGTTCAATTCAAAAGACCTATCTCTGCATTTGAGGGAATTAGCTTTAAAATTGCAAAAATGGCTACTAAATTTGAAGCAGCAAAATCTTTATTAAATCGGATGGTTAATACGATGGAAAGTGGAACATTAGCAGCCATGACAAAATTATTTTGTTGCCAAGTAGCATTTGAAATTTGCGATGATGCACTTCAAATTTTAGGCGGAATCGGATATACTAATAAATATTCTATTGAAAGATGTCTAAGAGATGTTCGCTTATTACGGATTGGGGGAGGAACTGATGAGATAATGATGTATGTAATTCAAAAGGGCATATATAAAGGGGAACTAGAAAAAGAAACAATTTCTGAAAAGGAAAAAATAAAATCTTTTTGGTGAGTTTAAAATATCAAAACAAAGTAAAATTTTGTCAAAAAAAGAGATGCAAGATTTTTTTTTTGATGATCCAGTTTCTGGTAAATTAAAAAAGAATCTTGGAGATACATCTGTAGAATATTTCTATTTTGATGAAAATTTTATCATTGAGACTAAAAATAAACAAGTTGCAAATGCCGCGTTATTAAAAGGTAAATCTCAATTAACTTTAAAAGATAGAAAATATGAATTAAAACAGTTTGATATGTTCTTCCTACCTCCGAATACTTCTGTTCAAATATTTCCCAAAGAAAAAGATTTAATAAATAATAAAATTTGTATCGTAAAAACGGCTATTATTAGTACAGATATAAATCCAGCTTGTAAATTTGATTTACAAAGATTTGAATTTAATAACTTTTTACCTCGAGGTGAATTGAGCGACAATAAAAAAATGGGAACATTTAGAACCGTTTGGACTGCATTTAAAAATGGTTATTTTATGTCAGGATTAACCGATATTCCATCCATATCTTTAAGGCAAGGGGTTGTAACTAGCGTTAATATTGAAAAATCTACAAATGGAGATTTAGAAATTTATCCTCATATACACTATGGTTTTCCAGAAGTTTATATTTTTTGCATACCTGATAAAACTACTGCTGTAACACAGTATTTAATAAATAATAGTGGTGAATCCATTGTTAGGGAGCGATATAATGGTGAGGGATTATTATTTCCGGGACATCTTGGGCATATGAATTTTGCTAAACCCAATTATAAAAATCTTAAATATTGTATTTATATGTGGATAATTGGAACCTATGGAAAAGTGGCAAATATTGAACCTATTACACTAAAAATTTAAATTCATTTTTACTTTACGAAAAACATTATATTATTATTAGATTTCCAAGATACTATACCCTTCAAAATTAAAAGCTCTATTTCTCTTTTAATTGTATCAATATCTAAATTGATATTTTTATCTTTTAAATATTCAAAAATTTCTTTATAGGATGCTTTTTCCTTTATTTTTGAGAGCGATAATAAATTCTGATTCATATTTTTACCTCGAACAATGGATTGTGTATTAGAATAAAGCATGAAAAAATTATGAGCAAGGGCATCATCAAAAACATCATCATCATAATTTTTCATTTTTTCAAGTAAATTTAATGCTTGTTCAAACTTCTCTTCCTGGATTAATTTTTCAGCTATGGATAATTCCTCTTTAAAATTGTTTGTATTTACTTTTTCATTTTTTGAATTCATATCATTCACTTTTTATAATCTTGATAATGGTGTTATCATTATAATCCATATTAAGAAAAATTTCAGAGAACTTTTCTGTACATTTATTTAATTCGAAAATATTAAAGGAAACATATATATATATTTAAAAATCTTTTTTAAAATCATAAAGATTTAGCATCTTTTAATTATAGTTTTTAATTATTTTGATATTAAAATATTGATTGATTATAAACCACAAATATTTTTGGAAAACATTGATGTTTTGATTAGCATTGTTAATCCAAATAATAAATTTGAATTTGAATTTGTTAACGAACATATTTATTTAGATTTATTGGGATATTTAAGCAAAGAATTAATTGGAAAATCATTTTTGGATTTATTACATCGTGATGATTTGCTTATTGTAAAAAAAATATTAAAAAGAAAAACTGAATCTAAAGAATATTTAAACGAAATAAGACTTAAACATAAAAATAATAAATATATTTGGTTTGAAATTAAAAAAAAAAGATTTAAAGATGATAGCAATAAAAAAAAAATATTAATTATTTTAAAAAATATTTCAAGCCGTAAGAAACTAGAGGAAAAGTTAAGAGAAAATGAGGATAGATTTAAAAAATTAACTATAACTCTGCCAGAAATTCGTTTTTGGAAACTATTTAACCCAAAAAAATATGAAGTGGCATTACAAAAATCATATGAGATGCTTCATACTGTCATGGAAAGCATTCCTCAATATATATTTTGGAAAGATATTAATTCTACATATTTAGGATGTAATCACAGCTATACTAAACTTATAGGCATAGAATATCCTGAGGAAATAATAGGTAAAACAGATAATGATTTTTTAACTAATAAAGAAAAGATAAAGCATCTCAAAGAACATGAAACCAAGGTTATGATAACAAAAAAACCTGAATTTCATATAGTTGAATCATGGGTATTAAAAAAGGGCACCATAGTATGGTTGGATATAAATAGAATACCTCTCTTCGATTCGGAAGAAAATGTAGCAGGAATTCTTGTCACTCTTGAAGATATTACTGAAAAAAAAATCTATGAGGAACTAATATTTGAATTAAATAATAATTTTTTAAATTTTACAACTGATGTCAAAAAGAATTTAAAATTATTATTAGATTCTTGTTTTAAATTAATAAACGGAGATATTATTTTATATATTCATAAGAGTTCAATTAATGAAAAAGAACAGTATCAAATAATCACATCCGATAATCAGGTATTTAATTACAATTCTGAATATTTTTTGGAGAATATTTTTGTTAATCAATTATTTTTAGCAGAACATGATTTACCTCAAACCATTTTTGATTTAAATGAAACTAAATATGCTAAGACCGATCAATTTATCATTGATAATAAGATAAAAGCATGTTATGGAAAATTGATTCAATCTCAAAATGAATTTAACAATGCTTTATGTGTCTTTTATAAACATAACCCAATTATAACTAACCGAGACAGTATGGTTTTATATTTAATTGGAGATGCGATTGAAATTGAACAAAAACGCTGGCAAATGCAACAAGATTTAGAAGCACAAAATATAATGTTAAATGAAATTAATAAAGTAAAAACAGAGTTGTTATCTAGAACTTCACATGAATTAAAGACCCCTCTTGTTTCAATAAAAGGATTTACTGAACTTTTGTTAGCACGTTATAAATCTGAATTAGATGACAATGTTATTTCGATTTTAAAAGAAATTATGAAAGGGAGTCAACGTCTTGAAAATATTATTAATATGCTTTTACAAAGTTCAAAATTGGATAAAGATAAAATAGAATTAAAAATTTCTAAGGGAGATTTGACATCCTTGATTAATGAGTGTATAAAAGAGTTGCAAGGATTAGCAGAATTAAGGAAACAATCAATATCATTTAAAATTCAGGATTCTTTAAATACTGATTTCGATAAAGAAATGATTCATGATGTAATATCAAATTTATTATCAAATGCTATTAAATATACTCCTCCAGAGGGAAATATTATTATTCAATCTAAAATAAAAGATGACTTCTACATAATTTCCGTAAAAGATAATGGAATTGGATTCACTGAAAAAGAAAAAAACCAATTATTTAAACATTTTGGCAAAATTGAAAGATATGGTAAAGGATGGGATGTAAATATAGAGGGTACTGGGCTTGGATTATATATTTCAAAAAAAATTGTAGAATTGCACGGTGGAAAGATTTGGGTTGAATCGGAGGGAAGAAATAAAGGGAGTACTTTTTATTTCTCCATTCCAAGAATAAATTAATAAATAAAAAATCCTCGTAAATGGAAAAAAAAAATCCTACTAAAAATTCTCTTTTTAATTATATTATTTTGAAAAATATTAGTTAAAATAGGTTTTTAAATGCAAACTCTATTATCTATGAGAGAGTATAAATTTTTTCAAAGGGGTTTTTGAGGAGATTTATAAATATATTTAGGGTTAGAGTTTTTAAAAGAAAGCATTTTCACGCAAAATGAAAGATATTTCTAAAAAAAAATCAGAAATGACTCGCAATAAAATTAAAACACTTTTAAACCTAATTGAAAAATGTAATAATATATTTTTAGAGGATATCAAGAATAATGAAAATGAATTTAAAATAATATTAAGAGAAAAAAAACCATATTCAAAAAGAAAATATTCTCGTCGAATAATAATTTCTAATTCATATAAAATAAAAACATACTCTATTTCTACTTATGAAATTCATAAAAATAAAAATGATGATGAAAAATATTTAGAGATATATAATGCAAAAGTAGAAGGTAATTATGATATAAAGACAATAGCGAAGGATTTAAAAGAAATTATTCATGGGAAAGATGAAATTAAAATTCGCCCAAATTTTCCATTTTAAATAATCGATCTTAAAAACAGTTATTTTAATTATACTAAAATATGATTAAAGATGTGTTAAACTTCATTACCTCTTTTTCAAATTATTTAATCCAATCTATTGATATTTATTTTAATTAAAAAATATTTTTTTTTAAAAATCCTTTTTTTCCCAATACTTTCGTGAAAATCTGTTGCTAAAAATAAGTATTTAAGCACTAATTTTTTTATTTTATATTAGTTCAGCAATTTTTTTATTATTGTCGTTATCACCATCTGAGGGGATGTAGGATTCTAGATTTTAATTATTACAAAATCTCAAAAAGTGAGTTTCGAAAGGAATTGTTTTGGTTTGAAGAGGAATTCGATTTATTGTTCAATAATAAATCTAATCTTTCTGAACAAGATAAAACGATTGCGAATCAAATTTTAGATATTTTAAGTGAAACGATAAATAAACATCCTAATGAAAAATTACTTACTGATTTAGTTTTTACATTAAATAATATCGAAAAAAAGCACTCTCAATTATTTTAGGCGAATTATATTATTCATTGAAAAACACTTTTACTACTTAGAAAGACATTTAAAATTCTTTCTGAATTGAATAAAGAAACTTTTTATGAAAATTCTCAAAATCTAAAAGAATAATTTATTTTCTATTGTTATTAATTACAAAATCCTTATATAAAAAATGGACTTAATCAAGATTAGTTACCCGATAATAAATAGATATAAATATATGATTGAGATAAAATTAAATTAAAAAATAGAATTTCATAGAATTGGACAGTATTATGCAACAAAATAAATCATTATTAGAAAAACAAATCAGTAAGGCAACTGAATACTTAGACGAAAAAAAAAATGTTAAAGCAGAAAAATACCTAAACAAAATAATAAAAAAAGATCCCTCAAATGATGAGGCTTGGCTTCTGCTTGGTATTGCAAAACGCCGTTTAGGTAAAGGAGAAGAATCTATAGAATGTTTTACTGCAGCAACTGAACTTAACGTATCAAAAGAAGAAGCTTGGGGATTGCTTACGATTACTTTGATTGATCAAGGGAATATCGATACGGCAAAAAAAACTATTGAAAAGGCAGGACGATTAAATCCCAATAATTCTAGGATACAATTTTTGCGCCACACATTAATAGAAACCTATATCAAACATGGCCCATTTTTTTAAGCTTTTTTAGATTTATAAATTTTTATTAAAAAAAAAAAGTGAATTGATATGCTCTCAAGTAAATTAGCTGTAAAGAAAATTAAAACAATTGATGAATTTTTAGAATTATATAAAGAAAATATAAGCCCTGATTTCCAAAACATATTAAAGCTTAATTTTCAAATAAAAATTGGAAAACCTTCTCAAAAGATAAATCCAATCATTCATTTAGCAAAACCAGAAGACTCAAAGGAAATCATTCAAATTTTTAGAGATATCTATAAAGGAACTTACCCTTACAAGCAAATGGAAGAGGATCAAGGAGTAAAAAAAATGATTATTGATCCAAATTATCAATGGTTCTTATTCAAAATCAATTCAATAGAGACTGTTGGATGCTTTGGTGCTCATTTAGAATTAGAGAAAAAAAGAGGCTTTCTTTATGGATTTATAATAAAAGAAAAGTATCAAAAAACTATAGATATTTTTAAAGCATTCATTGGTTGTGTGATTTTTTTATGGAAAACCTATAAGAGTAAAATATTATTATGGTATGGCGAGATGCGTACAAATGAGAGTTCTTCTCAATTTTTTACTTCATTAATTGGATTAAAACCGATAGGTTTTTTTCCAAATAAAGATATTTTTTTTAATCAAATTGAATCAGATGTTCTACATGTTATTTATGATGAAAAAGCTTTGTATAAATATCGACGTAAGAAAAATCCAAAAATTATCCGTCAAGTTTTAAATTGTTATGTATATTCCAATAAGAGATATCATTTAGGTACTCCTATTATCAAAAATCCAAATATTAAATTAAATTCTAAAAAATTAAAGGAAATTAAAGGAAAAATGGTTAATCGAAAGGAAAAAGACGAATTTGGCAACGAAGCGATAACATTTTCCATCAAAAATTCTAATTCTTATTTTAAATTTATATATAATCCATTAAGTAAAAATTTTGAAAAAACATTATATAAAATTAATCTTTTAGAAGAATTATTTACTTTCATACAAAAATTGAAAGAACTGATACAAAATATGGAAATTAATTATTTCGAATGTTTTGTTTCTTCCTATGAACCGAAGCATCAAAAAATTTTTCTCGATGCGGGTTTCAACCCAAGAGGCTATATTCCTTGCTGGAAATATAATAAAGAAAAAAACCATTTTGAAGATCAAATAGTTTTTAATTATTATAAAGGAAAAATTGATGATAATATAAAATTAATTCCTGAAGCTGTAGAACTCCTTCAAGCTTTAAGATTTTTGGAAGAATAATTAATTTCAGAAACTGTGGAACTGCTCCATAACTAAAAATAGATTTAAAAAAATATTTATAATGTAAGTTAGATATATGAATATATTTTTTGAGTAATATTAATATGTATGACAAAAAAAGACTCAAAAATTGGTCAGCTTCTTATTGGAATCAAATAAAAAGAAATATTGGACTTATAAAAATCGTAGAACAGGAAAAATTAAGGAATACTCTTATTGCCGTTCTTGGCGTTGGTGGGCTTGGTGGGCCGTTAGCAGTTCAACTTGTTAGAGCAGGCTGCGAAAAACTTATAATATGTGACGATGAGAGATTCGAAGAAGCAAACCTGAATCGACAGCTATGTACTAGGGAGGATCTTGGAAGGTATAAAGTCGATGTTACCGAAAAGCTATTAAAAAAAATTAATCCGGAAATTGAACTTCAAAAATATTATAAAATAACAAAAAAATTTGTATCAAATATATTAAATAGTACATCGATTGTCGTTTTAACTTTAGACGATCCAATAGCATCAATTTTGATTTCGCGAGAATGTTCAAAAAAAAAAATTCCTATATTAGAATCTTGGGGAATTCCTTATCTCTGTGCATGGTGGTTTACATCAGGGAGTATCGATTATGAAACATGTTATGGGTTTAAAACTCAGAAAATGACGATCGATGAGATTCAAAAATCTGAAAAAATACTTCTTAAGCTTAAAAAAGCATTTTTAAATAAATTAATTAAATTTCCTGAAATAGAAGAAATATTTAATAGAGAACAAGGCGCGCTAGAAGGACTGTTTTCAGGAAACCTTCCTTCAATATCTCTTGCACCTATCGTCGAGATGACTGCATCTTATCTTGCTTTCGAAGTCATTTTTTCAGGAATCTTAAAGATCAAAAGCAAGAATTTAGCCCCAAATGTTGTTGGGTATGATTATTTCCGAATGAAACCGATCCACTTTAACTTTTTATAAGTAAAAAAAATAAGGCATAAATGTTGCAATGAAAAAATTATAAGTAAAAATTGAATACTTATATATAAATCCTTGGAGTATATAGTTATTATTAACAATAGGAGTAAAGTTGAATAATATTTCTTTAATGATTTAGTATCTTACTAAAATTTAGTGATTTTTTGATATTACAAGCCGTTGATCTTGCTAGACTTTTATTGGTTTATTTTATGCACTCTTTTATTTTAATTATTTTATTTTATTTGGCATTTAAAATTCTCAAAAGAAATTATAATCGTTCATCTTTAATTTTAAGTGCTTATTACATTTTTCCTGGATTATCTTTTCTATTAAATCTAATATATTTACCACTCAGTACAACCATTGCAGGATATATAATATATTTTATATTGGCTTTTTTAATGTTATTTGGACAAATTTTTATCGTAATTTTCATTATAAATCTTCTTTATATAGACATAAATTTCTGGTTAAAAAGACAGAATTTAATTATATCAGCCTACGCAATAATTAATCTTTTAGTGTTAATTATTCCTGGATCAATAACTTTCAATGAAGGAGTTCCCGCTTATAGTTGGGTTTTTCTTACTTTCATTTACATAATTTTCACTCTTGGTACAATTATACCAACTATAACATTTTCAATAAAATTATTCAATACATTTGAAGATAAAACACTAAAAAGAAAGCTTAAATACTTCTTTATTGGCGTTTTTGGAATGTGTTTTGCCTTTTATGGTTTGATGCTCTATAATACTTGGTCTGATTCAATTTTTAGAACTATCTGGTCTTTTTTAGTCTTTTTTATAGTAATTCCTTCAATATTATTAATATATTATGGAATAGGGCAGAATTTATAAATAATTATAAATTTTTTCAATTTAATCTTTTCAATATTGCGTTGTTATATTTTAAGGCTAATTCTTAATTCGATATTTAAAAATTTTAAATAGAAATCTAAGACTAAGTAGGGTAAAAAAAAATGGCAAACCTAGAAATAAAAGAACATTCTGAATTATATATAGAAATTTTAACAAATCCTGACGAAATTTTGAAATATTTGCACCTTGGTATAAGCATTCCAATTTTACTGGAATTTAAAAAATATATTTTAGGAGATATAAAAGCATATAATGCTAAAGCTATTGTTCTCGAAAAGAATATTAATAGAAAAAATTTTGGAAATATAACTGATACTACAATTGGAAATGTCTTAATTTACGATGATGGCGGTGAAATTTTGTTTTTCGGTTTTTTTGGAGTTTATGATCATGATTCTAAAAAAATTAAATATTTAATTGATAAATTAATTGAATATGCTAAAGTTCAAAACTATAAAAAAATTAGGGGGCCAATAAATATCCCTACAGTTATTTTTGGCTGGGGTTTTATGGTTGAAGGCAGTAAAAAAGATTTATTTATCTGTTCACCAATTAACCCACCAATTTATCAAAAGATATTTTTTGAAAAAGGATTTAAAGTTTTATTTCAAGAAGATCGGTATGAAGTGCCAGCACTAAAAATGGATCCTCATAAAAATAAGAGATTAATAAGTATGGGTATTAATACTGGTAACTATAAAAATGATATCTTTGATACTGGTGATTATCCATACAAGTATATCAACCCAGGAAAAGAAGAATTGCTTAAAATTAAAAAAGAAATCGCTGAAATGTACTTCAAATATATGCCCCCATCCGCTCAAATAACACCAAGAAAACTTCACAATGCAGAGAATATTATTAATTTTATAGATGAATTTGGAGCAAAATGGATGATGTGGATAGTAAGACATAAAAAAACCAATCAAATGGTTGCAAATGGATACGTTATTCCCAATATTTTTCATAAAAATAATAAGGGAGAACTTGATTCTTTAAGCTTTCACTCATGGGTAGTTCATCGAGATCACAGACGAAAATATTTAACCATGCTTATGTATGGACTAACAGTCTTGCAAGCAATGGATAAAAAAACACCTCACTTTATAAGAGGAGGATCATGGCCTGTTGGTTCTGAAAATATAGCAAATGCGAGCGCAGCAAGAAAAATGGGAGGTAAAAAGGATAGAAGTCATTTAATTTTAGAATATAGTTTTTAATTATTATTTTATTAATATTAGGATAAAAATAACCATTGAATCTTCAATGAAATTAGATTAAATTTGTAAAGAAGAAAATTTAATCATTTAAAATTTTATATATATTCCCCTAATCTAAAAAGCGATTCTTTACACCGAACTTTTTTTTTTCTTTCTTTTTGAGAACTTATCTTTAATTTCTTGAAATAAATTTTTCGATTTCAATATTTCATTCAAGAAATTTCGTCGGCTTTAATTTTTATAAGTAAAACTAGAATCATAAGAAATTTTTAAATTTAATTAAGATCCACATTTTATATTTTATAATGAAAACTGATAATAATGAAATTTTATTAAATCTAGATAAAAATATCAACAATTAAATTAATTTGAGGTAACTAAAATGAAAGAGAAAGTACTTGAAATAATTGAAAAAATAAGACCGCAGCTTCAAATGGATGGCGGTGATGTTGAACTTGTCGATGTAACAGATGATGGAATTGTAAAAGTAAGATTACAAGGGCATTGTCGTGGATGTGCTTATTCGCAAATGACTCTCAAACTCGGGATTGAAAGAGCATTAAAACAAGTAATTCCTGAAGTTAAATATGTAGAGTCTGTGCCTTAAATAAATATAATTTAAATTTATTTAAGCACTCTTTTTATCAATTCTTCATTTGAGATTAATTCTCAATAGAATAAATTATATAAAGTCTCTATGCTTTATTGAATTAATTATGAAAAGAGAAAAAGAAACTAATACTTCTGAAAACTCCGAACAAGAAGCAGAAAAGGAAGAGGAACCTATTAAGAAAACTCAAGGAGAATTAATTCAAGAAGCCTTAGGTTTAGATCAAGCAACTATCGGTAGAATTGAAAAACAACTCTTTGTTGCGAAATTTATAGATTCAATTTCTGAAGATATTTTTGATTACATTTATCGAGATCGCATTTTAGCGAAATATATGGACATGTTAAAGAAGAATATGGGTGAATTAGATGAAACTACTGCAGCTTTTATGCAAGAAACTTTTGAGCAAAAACAAATAGAACCTACTATTTCAGACTTAAAATCTAAAGCAGAAGAAGTCGCTCAAGAAAACGATATAAACAGATCATTGAATTCAAAATTAAAAAGAAATGGTATGATTGGTATGTTACCGCTTTGTATTTTAGTAATACTTATTTATGTCGTACCTCCTGATTTTACTTTTTATCTTATGATACCACTTTGTTTTCTTTGTTTCCTCCCACAATTTTTACGCTCTCGAATAGTTCAAAAATGGAATGATTTTAAGGAGGAAAATAAAAAGATATTTTATCAAGAAAATAGAGAAAAAATAATTTTATTGAAAGAATTTGTTCAAATTACATTAGATAATATCCATAATATTCTACTTGACAAGAAAATACCTCTAGAATTAATCAAATTCTCATTAAGTTCCAGCGACTATAAGAATTTGAAGTTAATAAATGAGCAGGTATTAAGAGGTGGAATAACACAATATTTTTTCACATTTGAATATCCCCCTGGAGTAGAACCATTTCCTATTCCAGAAATAATTAAAAAAAAATATATGGAACCGGTTGTTTCTCAAAAGAAAACAACAGAAGATAATTTTTTAATTTTAAAAAATATTAAAGTTTCAAATGGAGAAATTGAAAAATTCGAAGTTGAATTAAAAGAAGACTTAAAAGATGACATTAATACTCTATTAAATTCCTGCAAGTTTGAAAAGACCAAAGATTTTAGTTTAATAATGCCAAATTATACACCTGAAACAGCAATACATTGTATTTGTGGAGAAATTGCCGAGTTTTCAAATGTGCAAAAATGTTCTTGGATTGAAACTGAATCAGAGGAAAAATTTGAATTTTATCTATTTGAGTCTGAAAAGTGTAAATGTGGCGAAAAGGTGTTTGTTCTTTCACTTATGGAAGAAGATGTAAAAATTCCAGATAAATGGAAAAGTATTTTTAGTTAATTTTTTTTTTAATTTTTTAATAAAAAATTATTCTTTTTTTATATCTTTATAATATTTTAATAACATTGCATAGCCCCGAACTGCTCGTTCAACTTCATTTTCAAAAACAGGGATCTTTAATTCAGTCGTAATGTCAACAACTCGTTTTGCACCTTCTTGTTCCGCTTGGATCAACAAAGTGATTATTGGTTTATTCGGGAATTTTTCTTTTATTTTAGAAAAAATATAGAAATCGAATTCAATTTCTTGAAAAAATTCTAGAGCTAAAATTAAACCATCAACATCATCATCATTTAATAAAATTTCACTTCCTAAATAATAAATTGTACAAATCTCAGTTCCTATAAACTTCTTTGGGGGCCAATAATCCACTGGATTGCCATATTCACAAGTCGATCCACCAATTTTCATTGATATTAAATCTTGACTCGCTTGCGAAAGTTTTGCTAAGCTTAGACCTTGCTTTCTCATTTCTTTAACAATTAATAAGATTGCACCCGAAGATGGTCCTATAATTCCTAATTTATTTCCACCTGGTTTTGGAAGCCAGAGAAATAATTTTGAGAATTCAAAAAGTTCAATATAATTTTGAACTGCAAGACCACCAGCATTTTTCAATGATTCTTCAGCAATAGTATCTTTTCCAACATAGAAAAATAAAATCGGTTTAATTGGTGCAATTTTTGAAACTGTTTCAATTAATTTTTGATCGATTTGTCTTAAAAAAAGAGAAATAACTCTTGTTGTCTCATCATTTTCTAGATAAAATAACATATCTGAAACATCAATTTTATATCCTTTACCAAGATGTATTACTTTTGAAATAGGTAAATTTTGGGATGGACTCCACCAACCAAATCCCCCTGCGAGCCCTCCTGATTCTGTAATTATGCTAACTCCATATTTTAATCCACGATTTTTTTGAAGAATATGACGTCTAACTGGAATAATCGAAGTTGTAAAATTATCAATATAATTCATGACACCAATCATAGAGGGACCCATATATCCTATATCATATTTATTACACGTTTCTTCCAACTCTTGAAATACGATCCCATTTATGCTTTTTTCCCCTAATTCTGATTCAATCATTATATTTTTTATACCAAATTTTCCCAATTCTTCGAATAACTCTTTTAAATTTTTTCTTAGCATAATTATTGCTAATTCTGGAATTTCAGGCAGTGACGAGAGATCATTATAAGATCGGATACCCAAAAGCTCATCTGTATTTGGATTAATTATGTAAATATTTCCCCTAAATCTGATATCTAATAAATTCCTTAAAACAGTTTGGTTAAATGTAAATTCTTTTCTTGAGGCGCCAATTATTACTAAAGATTTCGGATTAAAAAAAGGTTCTAAATTCATATCTCCCAAATTATTAAAATCAATCAGAAATTCAAATATTTTGTTTTTTTATTTTTAGGTAGAATTAATCATTAAGGTTATTTTTAATTTTCCTTGTTATCAATTAAAATTTAATTCTATTTAACTATTTTTACCATATAGCAATAGAATATGGGTGTAACCCCACACCCTCTATTCCATCCGCAGAAACTGCATTTGGGACTACTTTTTTAATTATATTATACCCTGCATTCACATCAGCATTGATAAGAATCCCCTTTTGACTTTTAAAAAGACCTCGATTTACTCGCTTTCCCATATATTTTTTATGCCTTTTGATGGGTTCCTTATCCAAAAAACTGCATTTGGAAGTAAAAGACTCCC
>JAHLWH010000021.1 GCA_019058015.1 Promethearchaeota archaeon
GAATCAGGGTATAATTCTAAAAACAATATTGGTTCAATTGCGTTTTTTATTACCATTGATATTTCTTTTTCCCTTCTTCCTGGAGCCGGCCTCTTTCTTTCAGAGACACTAAAGGTTGTCATCCTATAAAAAGTTCTTAAGATGCCCTTATCTGGATGAGCATCATGTCTAGGGTGAACTTCTCTTGGTCCATACACAGCAGCATAAATCTTATTTCCACCCCATTCAATATAAGCACTTCCATCTGCATTTGGAATTACTCCAACTTCCATTTTAATAGATCTTAATTCATTTAAGTCTCTACCGTCTAGCCTTTTACCATCTTCTCCTATCAACTTTTCTGGAGATTCATCCTTAATTAATAAAACCATTAATTTATACCTCTTTTTGTCTTTTCATTTATAATATATTCCTTAATTCTATCTGTTAAACCAGAAGTATGTGCTTCTGCTTCAATTTTGTGGATTGTATCAATTAATAACATTTCATGCTCAAAATTATCCCCCTGTATCCAGATCCTTCCATTTTGAGTTACAAAAATATTGCAATTAGTCATATTTTTTAATAGATTAATCATAGATCCTTTTCGTCCTATAATTCTTGGTATTTTGGGGGGAGGGATTTCTATAAGTTTTCCTGTATTTCGTTTACCTAAATATTTCCCTTGAGTTGTTAACTCTGGATGATGTAATCTATCCGCTTGTGTGATTTTTACTATTAGTACATCACCAACATTGAATTTTTGAGTTGTTTCATATGCTCTGTCAGGTTTTCCTTTTCTGAATTTTTGAGTTCTCTCAACTGTATTAGATGGTTTTAAAATTCCATAATATCTTGCATTGATATCTAATTTCCATTTTACAGGATTTTTATCTACTATTACGCCAATAACCTTATCGCCCTCAGTAGGAGTATATATTCCACGTAATGGAATAACATTAATATAATTCTTTCTAATAACTTTAAGCCCTACAAATAAAGAGATAATTTTATTGCCTTGTTTTGTAGTACCTCTTCCTGGAGAAAAATTATTTAAATCTTCGGATAAAACTTCTCCTGGAATAACTATTTTTTCTTTCATTTGATTAATATCAATTTCGTCAGTGTCTTCAACTTCCACAGTTAAATCACCTTCCATTTTTTTTATTAATTGTTTTCTAAGAAAAAGTAATAATAAATTCTACATAAAGATCCGTTGCTGATTCTATATCAGATTATTTCAATGGTTTTATTTGTACTCGTCCATGGGTTAATTTATTTATTTTATTTAAAAATTCAGCTTGCAAGCCTGCAGGAAGATCAATTATTGATACCCAAGATCCATCAGATTGCCATTCTTCTTTTTTTATAGTGCCATATCTAGCGACCATATTATAACCTTTTGCGGCAAAAGATGAAGGTATTTTTATTGCCAATTGTACTTGTTCGATTCGAATTGGGATGATTGACCGAATTGCTTTTACAATATCTTCTACTTGCTCTTCAGCATTCTTCATGATATCAATTTTTACTTTAGCTTGTTCAATTGCTTTTTCAATTCTTTCTGGAGGATGAGGCTTCTTATTTTGGGGATTAATTGCATTTTTTGCTATTAAATTTATAATTTGTTTCATTTTCTTTTGAGATTCCTCTTCCCTTTGCTTTTGAGTCCATTGAATTTGACCATTTAATAGAATTTCAGCTCCTATTCTTATGGGATCTGTTGTTTGAAGTAAATCTTGCATATCTGAATCAAGGGCTTTCTTACCTCTTTTTAAATCTTCAAAAACAGCAAAACTCTCAAAAATTAAATCTAGATTAATACCTTGAAATTTTAATAGATCATCAACAGTCAACCGTGTTTGACTATCTCCTTTTTTTAATTTTTTTTCAATTTCTTCTCTGATTTTCTTTTTAACAGCCCAGGCTTTTTCAGGATCTAAAAGCATTTCAAATCTTTTATTGCCTTTTTCAATTCTTCCAATGATATGATTTCCAAATTCGATTCTAGCTCGGTCTCTAATCATTTTCTTTTTTTAAATTAATAAAATTATACCTTTAAAACTTCTAGATATTGCCAATCAAAACTTAGAATAAAATTATTGTGATTTTTTTTAGACTTTATTTAATAATTCCTTCTTTTCTTTCTCGTTTATCATCCTAAATAAACGATCGTCCCTCATAATTACTCCAATATCAAATGTATTAAGGTTTAAATCATCACCCATCATCTCGCGTAGAGCTTTTAATGGGAGGAGTAATAATTCTTCATCACTCAAATTATCTTTATAATTTTTTTCTAAAAAAGCTCGAGTTTCTATAGATCCACTACCAATTGCTTGAGCTTTATAACCCCAAGACGCCCCCGAAGGGTCGGTTAAATAAATTGAGGGACCATTCGAATCAACACCACCGATTAGAAAAGATACTCCAAATGGTCTTACGCCAGCATTTTGGGTATATGCTTGTTTAAATTCACAAATATGTAACGTTACATCTTTCACAGAGATTTTTTCATCATAACTCAAAATATATACTTGACTTTGAATTCGTGCTTTATCAATTAAAACACGAGCGTCAGCGGTTAAACCACTAATCGCAATTCCAATATGATCATCAATCTTAAAGATTTTTTCAGAACCCCATGGTTCTTGAAGTTTAGAAAATTTTTTCTCTACAGCAAATACTACTGACTCATCATTTTTACAAACAATTGCAGTAGTACCTCGGCGTACAGCCTCTATTGCATATTCTACTTGGAATAATCTCCCTTCAGGAGAAAATTGTGTTATTGCCATATCATACCCTTTTCCCGGCTGAGCAAACATATATAATTTTCCTCCAAATTTTAATTTTTAAAATTATTATTAATTTTTCTCAGATTTTTTTATTACTTTTTCTTATTAAGGGATTAAATAAATTAAAAAATTTAAAATTTTTTAAAATAAAATATAAAAACATCTTTGATTTTGAAGTTAAGATATATGTGGATCAATTCTTTCAAAATTTCTTTTCTTCCTTAGATAAATATCAATTAATAAAAATATATTAATAACATTATGGAATTCAATCGTAAAAAGAACAGAGAGAGAAATGAAAATTGGAAGGTATATTAAAAGAGAAAGACAATATATGTGGTTTGTGAATTAATTTTCCCAAACTTGCTTATTAATCATTATAGACCATTCAATTAGAAGTAAATCTTTACTTTCTTCAATGTGGGTAATAAAATATTCTCCCTCAGGAGTGATTGAACCGCATATACTGCCTTCTCCGTGCGTGTTTTTTGCCGCTAACTGGATTTCAGCCCATTTTACAATTGCAAAACGATTTCTCATAAAAATTAGAAATGATTTTTTGTATTTCCAAGAAGTTAGTATTTCTTTTGCTTCAATTTCACTTAAATCAAAATTTTCCGATTTAAAAATAATATTTCCTGAGGAATCTAGTAGAAAGATTTCTTTTATTTCATCGTATTCCTTCTTTAATTTATCAACGAGTTGAATAAACTTTGATTCGTTCAAATTAATTCCTCGAAATTATATTAATTTTATACAAAAATTTCTTTAAAAATGTAGGTTTATTTTACTTAAAGATGGTTCAAAAATTTATTTTAGCCGAAAAAATTTATAGTTATGATCCAAATTTTAATTTTAATCCCCTCTTTCAGAAATATTTACAAATGTTATCTAATGAAATGGGAGAATTGGATATAAATATCGAAATTGAAGCTTTTAGAAAACAAGAAAATCGTCTTGAAATAAAGATTGAAGGACAAGATGAGGAATTCTTTAAAAATTTATTAAAACATAAAATTGGCTCAACAATTAGATTTAATCAAATTCATAAAGGAGATGTTTTAAAAGGATATTTAATCGATGTAAAAAAAGTTGGTTTTGGTATTTTTATTGATTGTAGTATTAGATATCCAACAACCGATGTATTAATTAATCTTCACACTCTTAGAAATCAATTATGCAGAGGTAAAAAAATTCCACTCAGAAAGATAATAGACTTATTTGGTTTCATTGATAACTTCCCAATACATGTAAAAATTAAAGAGATTTCTCAAAGTGAGAAAAATATTCAGGGATTAATTGGTAAAGACACATTAGAAATGATAAATAATTGGTTTTATGATAAATTAGAAAGAGTTTTTGTTTCTGGCTCTACTAGAGCTCAAGTTAAAAAAGCAATAGCAATAACAGGTCATTCCCAAGATGTGATAACAATAAAAAAATTAGGGTTCTTAGAAAATATCATTATTCTTAAAGAAGACACAAACGCACCTGGTATTATTGCTCATATCGGAAAAAAATTAAAATTCTCAAAACTAAGTGCAATCAGACCTCTAAAATTGAGGAAATTATTGAACTAGGTTAGATTTATAGTGAGCCCGGAGGGAATTGAACCCTCGATTTCCAGGGTGTAAACCTGGCATCATACCTCTAGATCACGGGCTCTATCTGCTTCTTTTCAAAAAATCTTTAATTAATCTAGACTATATAAAACTAAATAATAAAAAACTTTTATTATTATTACTTAAGAATAGTTTTAAGTTATCTTAAGTTTTAAGAAACGAGAATATTTTCGGTTGCAGCCGTCGCGTAGCCTGGTAGCGCGCTGGACTGCTAATCCAGTGGGGAAACCTGCGTGGGTTCAAATCCCACCGGCTGCGCCAAAACTCCAAAACCATTTATATCTTTACCAAAACTTATCGCATTCTAAATTAATGCTATACCAAAAATATACACTTACCATCGTGCAAATATCTTTTTACTCCTTGATAAATAATAGATATGATCTTATTATTAATTCATAATTTTTCAAAAGATAAAATAAAAAATTGGGAATATTGAAAAAAATTATTCAGTAATTATTTCGAATACCATTTTTTCAATGATTGGTTTTTTTGTTGTCCGTTTATCGTAATACCAACCTAAAAATGAACCTTTATTATCATTGTCTTCGAGTTTTGGGCAAACTATAATCATGACACCCATAGAAAGATAGTTGAGAATCTGTTTATCAATCATATGAAGTTTCTCATTTCCTGAAGGATGTGAATGCCACTCCCAAGCTATGTCGATTCCTTCATCTTGTTTAAACTTACGCATATTGTAGATTTTCGCTTTTTTATATCTCATCCAGCTTCTCGGCCGTTTATGTGCTTTCGACCTCATTTTTTCATTTTCAACGTGAATTCTATTAATAATCCCGAAATTTCCTCTTCTATCAGCAAAGACCCAACCACGCAATATGTAGGGCAATGCATCAGAGACTTTTTGTATGATATCATCGTAAATCTTCTCGGGAATTAAATATCTAAAATTATCTGCCATTGTAATCCTCCATTTTCACATTAAATAATGAAAGATAGAATAAATAATTTTTGAGAAAATTTAGAAATTTGGAAAGTTTAAGCAATTTATATCTTAAATGGTTAAATCCGCTTTAGTCAATATCATTTTTCTAAAATCATTATTTCTATGTAAAAGGTATTTTATGATTATTTTTTGTTTATATCTTTATCAAAGAGTTAAAAAAACAAAAATAAATTTAAGTTATTATTAATTTTAAGTAAATGCAGATGTAGCCTAGTGGTAAGACGCTGGCCTTGAGAGCCAGTGCGCGTAAGCGCTCGGGGGTTCAAGTCCCTCCATCTGCGTTCAATTGGAAGTAAATGGGCTATTAGCGCAGTCAGGTAGCGCAGCGGACTCTTAATCCGTCGGTCGGGGGTTCGAAAAAAAAGGGCATCTCGCGCTTTTTAGGATTTCCCTCATAGCCCGCATAACCCGAATTTAATAATTAATAAAATTATCATCTAAAATTTGCTTAAAGGTTAATAATATGGATTCAATAAAAGAATTACGTGAACATTTTACTGAAATTTTGCGTTTAAAATATATTGCTTGCTTATTAGAATGGGATATGAAAGTATATATGCCTCCAGGTGCAAGTCAAGGTCGAGGTGAACAAAGTGCCCTGCTTGAGGGAATTATTCACCAGAAGTTAGTTTCTGATAAGACAGCAGAAATAATAAAGAAGGCTGAGGGAGTATCTAACCCAAATTTAATTGATGCTGCCATGCTCAGAGAAGCAAAAAGAGATTATGATAGAGCAGTAAGAGTTCCTTTCGAATTGGTCAAGGAAATCGCTAAAACAACTACTCTAGGGTATAAGACTTGGGAAAAAGCAAGAGCTAAAAGTGATTTTAAAATGTTTAAACCAGTATTAGAAAAATTGGTTTCATTAAAACAGCAAGAGGCTGACAAAATTGATATCGGACCAACGCGTTATGATACAATGCTTGATCAATTCGAACCGGGTGCTAAATCTGATTGGGTTTTAAAAATTTTTAACGATTTAAAGCCACATTTGATAAGAATAATTAAAAAGCTTGATTCTTCAAGTAATAAACCTAACCAAGAAATTCTTAAAAAATTTTATGATCCAGAAAAACAATGGGATTTTAGCGTTGAAGTACTTAAAAAGCTAAATTATAGTTTTGAGTTTGGTCGCCAGGATAAATCAACCCATCCTTTTACGACTTCTTTATCATCGACAGATACAAGAATTACCACTCGTATTTGGGAAAATTTCCTACCAGCATGTCTTTTTGGAACTATTCATGAATGTGGACACGCATTATATGAGATGGGTTTTGATAATGAAATTCATGATACTATACTTGCTGATGGAACTTCACTTGGGATTCATGAATCTCAATCAAGATTATGGGAGAATATGGTGGGACGCAGCCGTGAATTTTGGAGGCATTGGTATCCAATTTTGCAAAAATATTTTCCGGAAAACCTTAAGAAATTTCCCGAAGAGGAATTTTACCGCTCGATTAATTCAGTTCAACCCTCATTAATTAGAGTTGAAGCAGATGAGGTAACCTATTCCTTACATATAATTCTTCGTTATGAAATAGAAAAAGAGCTAATAGAAGAAAGTATTATGGTTTCGGAATTGCCACAATTATGGAATCAAAAAATGGAGGAGTTATTAGGTATAATACCCCCTGACGATGCAAAAGGTGTTCTGCAAGATGTTCATTGGTCAGGAGGGGGTTTTGGCTACTTTCCTACGTACGCCTTGGGAAATCTCTATGGTGCCCAATTCTATTCAAAAACGTTAGAAAAACATCCAAATCTTCCTGAAGAATTTGAAAAAGGAGAATTTTCAACATTGCTTTCTTATTTACGAGAAAATATTCATCAATATGGAAAGATTTATGAGCCACATGATTTATTAAAGAAAGTAACTGGAGAAGATTTAAACTCCAAATATTTCATAGAATATTTAGAGAGAAAATTTTATCCAATTTATAAAATCTAATTTTTTCTTTATTTTTTGTAAAAAATAGAAATTAATAGTAAATTTAAAATTCCTTTAGACTATCTCTCTTTTTCATATGTTTAATTGCTTGAATTGAATAAATTATACTTGTGATAATTGCATGGATACAAATTGAAAATACTATATATTCAAAATGACCTAGAATTCCAAAAATTAAGATATGAAGAGTATAAATATTTCTCCTTCCATCAAATCTTCGAAATAATTGATCAAATCTACTACTATCCGCCAAAGTTATCTTCATTACTTCTTTATATTGCATTGAACAATGACGATTAAATGAATCTGCAAGTAACATCACTATTAATATAATAATAACATAAAATTGGTTTATAATAAAGTAAGAACCAAGACCTATTCCTGCGTAAATTGCTTGTTCGTATAATTGATCAAAAGAATGTTCAATATGTCCAACAAGACTTTCTTTATTTTTTAAACGAGCAAGTTTTCCATCTACACCATCAAAAATATTTATAAATATCATTAAAATAAGTCCAATCCACCAGTTTTGTGTTAAAAACAAAAATACAGTTATATATCCTAAACAATTTACGAAATATGTTATATGATTAGCGGTAATCTTGGATTCAGCAAATAAATAAACAAAAAGATTTTCGAAATATCTATTGAAGTACCAGGCAACTAAATCTAATGTGCCTTTTTGAGTTCTTTTAACAAGTAGCTTTTTAGCGGATTTAAAATCTTCTTTATTTCGAAATAAATTGATATAAAGAGGAAGATTTCTTCTCATATCTGGCTGATATGTAGCAATTTCATCCGAAGAATGATATATCGCTTTATTTAATGATAGGGAATTGAAAAAATTCTCAAAAGAATTTATATTATCTTGAAAAATATTATCAAAATGTTCAAGTTTTATTTTACCAGTTAAAATTTTCCATTGATTCTCGTTATTATAATTTGAATGAATGTTATCTCCTTTAGTATAAATAATCTCTTCATGAGAAAATAAAGAAGAAACTATTCTATTATCTATAAAAACTCCACCATCTAAAATAATTGCATAGTCTAAGTCCAAATTAATTAATTTTTCTTGAGTTGCGTATTCTTTAAGCTCACGAACCGATTTAATCATTATTACATCTTTAAATTTCAATTTATTAAATTCAAATGTATGATTCAAATTTTTTAAATCATTAGAAAGAATAAAAATAGATTTTATTCCATTTTTTATAAGTACACTAAGATTTCTATCCAAAATTGTCATGCCACATAATTTTTTTAGATAAAACAGCTGATCCTCAAAATAAAATGGATTATTAGGTAGAAAAATTAATCCTATTAAATTATCATAATTTCGAGCAGTTGATTTAATTTGAATTAAATCTTGTTGTATTTTATTATTCCTCATATCTCTTTTTCTTTCTTAATTAGGAAATAATATCTAAAGGATCTAAACCAAATGGATATAAATTAGAAGAATTATTAAATAGTCTTTTTAATCGAGAATAAATCGCATAATTATCT
Organism: Promethearchaeota archaeon; assembly: GCA_019058015.1. Lineage (GTDB taxonomy): Archaea > Asgardarchaeota > Lokiarchaeia > Sigyniarchaeales > SOKP01 > 6H3-1. The sequence continues at coordinate 8,833 of JAHLWH010000021.1, forward strand.
ACATCCAACCAAATCATATGGGGAAAATCAAAATAGCCTACATTTGAATCTGATTCAATTGCTGAAAGAACCACATCTGTAACACCAAATTTTTGAAAATTTGATTCTATAGTTTGGGAAATGTTCCGAATAATTTTTGTCTTTAATGTAAATACTCCCATATCAAGTCGATTATAATTAATTATCTCTTTTCCAATATCAATAATAAAAGAATTATTTCCATATACCTTGGTAGCATCATCTAAATCATAATATCCCTCTCTTAGTATAGGATCTGTGGCTAAAAGAACATCATATCCTTTATAGTGAATTATTAACCGAGAAAAAATATTTTTCGAAAATATATGATCCGCCATTGATAATAGAACGTATTCAGAGGATATTTTATTTAGACCTAGTAGAAGGCTATAACCGTTTTCCCTTTCTGGAAATTTATTTTCAATTAAATTTAATTTAAAATTTTTTAACTCTATTCCAGATTTTTTTATTGATTTTAATATAAAATGCTTGTAATTTGATTTATTTGAGATTCTATTTGTTACAATATTGATTTTTTTAATTCCAGTTTTAATCATTCCAGCAATAATATAACTCAAAATATTTGAATTATTTAACTTTAAAAGGTATTTTTTGAATGCCTTATTCATTGAATTAAATCGACTAGAATAACCTGCTGCGAGGATTAAACCATCCATTTTTCCACTCTTCCTTTTTAAATTTGTTGGGAGATTCTAAAATTTTCTTTAATTGATTATTTGCTCTAAAAAATTTTTAAATTCTTAGAAAGTAATTTTTATTAAATTTTTTGACCCATTAAGTTAATTAATTAAATATCATACCAATTTTAAAATCATGAACGAAGATATTGGAGATTTTTAAAAAATTCTTATAACTTCTTGGGGTATTAAATTTTTTAATAATGAAGTATATATCTTCTTTAATTAAATGTTTTTTCATAAAATAAGTATTTATTTATATAAATGAAAGGAAAAAAAATTAATTACTAATTTTAGAAAAGGGAAAATTTTTAAAAATCATAACAAAGATAGTTAAATTTCAAATCTTAAGCCGATAAATTATTTAGAATTAAAGATCTTTTTCTTCTGAAAATACTTTGAAATAATGATAATGCAATTTTATATAATTTACATTAAATGTATTTTTTGATTTCAGAAATCAACTTTGATGGTATAAATTAATTGAAGAGTTGCATAATGATTTGCTAATCCAAGAGATTGGACTTTCTCCAAAATACCTCCCACTCTATAACCGCGAGACATATTCCACATGTCTTCGTATGCCTCGGTTCTAGAACCACACTTTAAAACAAATATTCTGCCCTCAGGATATAAAATGATTTTATCAAGATGATCTACTCCAGGTAATTCATGACCTCCTCCATGAGGGACCATATTAAGGTTTAAAAGGTAATCATATACCCATTCTTCAATTGATCTTGAACCGAAACATTCTTCGATTTTTTCTGAAGAAAGATTCTTTTTACCTTTAACTAGATAAGCTCTATCAATTAATGAGATCACGGAAACTTCTTCCTCATCAACAACATCACAGCCAATGATCACTTCATTAAGTCCCTTTAAATCACAGTGGTTATGGTTTGTTATTGTCTCACCATCAAAAATCTCTTCAAAGACAATCTGCCGTTTTCTTTTAGAAAAGTCGCTCGCATACTTGCAACAGTTCTTATATTCTCTTGCATCTTTTCCTCGCAAAATGCGTGTTTTACCAAAGGGTGTTTCTATTTCTTCAGCTTTTTCTCGAATAAAATCTTTTAATCGATTCCGCATTTTATTTGAAGATGTGTGTAAAACTACAACATTTTTCGGCAAATCTAGGGCTTTGTAATTTTTAACATCATATAATTTTAAGAAATGGCTTCCCGGCCAAAAATAAGATCTTTCTATCTCTAAATTATCGATTTCATACTTTTTTTCTCTCATTTCATATAAGGTACTCAATATTCTCTCAAGACTTGGATCTTCTTCTACTGCACCGACTAACATACCACAAAAGTCAATTTCCAAGTCCGCTAGAACAAAATCATACGTATTATCTCCCCACATAAACCTTGCTCCTTCAGGAATTCCTCTACGAAATTTGTTAGAAGATGTTTGGAAAGTGAAATCAGGTGCACCGACAACTATCGCTCGCTTTTTGTACCCCAACTTTTCTTGAATAGAATGTACATTGGCAATGAACCACTTTGCATTCTCCTTACC